>JAGVTI010000224.1 GCA_019136935.1 Deltaproteobacteria bacterium | reverse complement strand
CACGCGGGGAAGCTGTGGCTGATTCCCTGGCAGTTGGTCTCGCAGAACACCACCGTCGATATCATGGACCGTCTCCATGAGGAAGCGAAATCCTTGAGGTATGAGGACCTGAGAGAGGAGATCGATTTCGCCTTCATCTGTCTCCACGGCAAGTACGGTGACGACGGCTGTATCCAGGGTCTCTTCGAACTGCTCCGCATCCCCTATACGGGACCGGGAGTCCTGGCTTCCGCACTGGGCATGGACAAGCACGCCCAGCTGTTCTTCCTGAAAGCGGCGGGTCTGGAAACGCCCGACAGCATGGTCATCCAAGAGGAGGACTGGAATGAAGACCCAAATGCCGTCCGGGAGGACATTCTGGCGCGATTTTCCCTTCCCTTCGTGATCAAGCCCACCCGGGAAGGTTCCAGTACGGGCGTCACCATCATCCGGACGATGGAGACGCTGGAGGAGGGTATGCAAAGCGCTCTTCAATGGGACACGTCGGTGCTTTTGGAAGAACATCTGGATGGGACGGAGTTTTCCTGTATCGTCCTGGAGGAAGAAGAGGGAATCCGGGCGCTCGAAGTCACGGAAATTCATCCCCAGAGCGAATTCTACACCTACGATGACAAGTATATGCCCGGCCGCTGCCGGAAATTCACCCCGCCGAAAAACATTCCGCCCGCCCTCGTGGAAAAGATCAAGGACGAGGCGGTCCGGGCGTTTCAGGCCTTGGGGTTTCGGTCCTATGGCCGGATGGACGGTTTTCTCCTGAAGGATGAACGCATCCTCATCACGGACCCCAATTCCTCGTCGGGTATGGCCCCCTCTTCGTTCTTTTTCGAACAGGCCGCCTGCGCCGGCATGTTGCCTTCCATGATCATCACGCTGCTGATCGAAAACGGGATGAGGATCCACGGCGCCAAGACAGGCCCCCTGTAACCGGGAAGTTCGCGGCACGGTTGAGGTTGAGATGGGTTCGTCAAAATTTGGGAAGGTTATATCGAAAGGGTGCAAGACATCTTAATATCAGGAAACAGCAACGGGACATAAGAGTATGGATAAAATGAAAATCGGCATCATCCTGGGAGGGCTCTCGTCGGAGAAGGATATTTCGCTGGAGAGCGGCAGAAATATTTTCAGTAAAATCGACCGGAAAAAATACGAACCGATTTCCATCTTCATGGACAGCCGGGCCGCCCTGTGGGAAATTCCCCTGAAACTCCTTATGAGAAACAGCACCCGGGACATCGAAGACGATCTCCGGGAAGAGGCGAAACCGCTTCTGTACGAAGATCTGAAAGGCCGGATCGACCTGGCTTTTCTCGCCCTCCACGGAAAATACGGGGAGGACGGCTGCATGCAGGGGCTCCTCGAACTGCTGGACATTCCCTACACGGGATCGGGGGTCCTGGCCTCCGCGCTGGGCATGGATAAAGATTTCTGCCGGCGCTTTTTGGCCGCTTCCGGTATCGATGTTCCCAAGACCGTTTCCGTGCCCCGCCAGGACTGGGAGTCGCCCCGTCAGGCGGATACCCTGGAGCGGATCGAAGCCCGGATCGGATTCCCCTGCGTAATCAAGCCTTCCCGGGAAGGCTGCAGCACCGCCGTGACCAAGATCGTTTCCCGCGCCTCGGTCGGCCGGGCCCTGGAAAACGCCTTTGCCTGGGACAGCACCGCCCTGGTCGAGGAATTCCTGACGGGTGTCGAAGTCACCTGCGGTGTTCTGGAAGGCGAGAAACCTTTTCCCCTGGTCCCCTCCGAAACCATTCCGACGGACGCGGACAGCATCCTGTCCCTGGAGGATAAGTTTCTCTACGGCAAAGGGGAAAACAAGACCCCGGCCAGATTGCCGGAGGAAGTCCTGAAAAAGATTCAGGATACGGCCCTGGCGACGTTTCTTGCATTGAACCTCCGATGCTACGCCCGGATCGACATGTTTGTCCTGGCCGACGGACGGGTCGTCGTATTGGAACCCAATACCCTGCCCGGAATGACCCCCTCGACGGTCCTCTTCCATCAGGCCGCGGCCCTGGACATGACCCAGAGCGCCCTGATCGATCTCATCATTGCCGCAGCCGTGAAGGCGCACCGGACGAAGAGGGGTCCCCTGTAAGGCGTCGAAAGGCCCTGTCCTGTCCCGTGATTTGGCCGATCAACATCCCCGCTTCTTCCTCGGTCAATATCCTGCAATTCCGGATTGATAAAACATTTGACAAAGGCCGGTTGGTGAATATATTAGGTTCTGTTTGATAACGGGCCGTTGTCACGACAGGAATCAGGTCAAGGGGTTATGGACAGGGATATCATGGATCGTTGCTTCAGTCCGGGCCAGATCTCTCATGCCGCCGGGTCGTTTTTTCATGCGGAAAAACTGGTATCCCGTTACTTTCGCATGACGCCGGATGCGATACGGTCGTGGCGATACGATGTCAAGACTCTGGCCGACCTGGAATCTCACGAGATAAACGACAACGTGTTTGCCCATCTGTGCAAGTACCGTTACAGGAAGGACGGGACGGACGCGGAGGACGGGTTCGACTTCTACCGAATCTGTCTGCAGGATAACCGGATCCTGGACGCCGTCGAGCGGGCCGGTTCTTTTATCAGGCTTTCTCCCCTGCTGCTTTACATTGCCGCCCATGAACTGGTTCATGTCGTCCGTTTCAACGGGGGCGAGGTTGATTTCGACATGGAGGAAGACCGGAAAGAAGCGGAGGAGGAAACCGTGAACGGCATTACCCAGGAAATCCTGAGGCCGGTGGACCATCCCCGCCTGGATCTGGTCCTGGAATGTTTCAGCAAGCGATATCAACTGGACGCCCTTTACCAGTAAGATTTTTTGAGGAGGTTGTTTTATCATGCCCATTTACGAATACAAATGCCAGCAGTGCGGGAAAGAATTTGAGGAGTTTCAAGGCATTACGGAGCCTGCCATCACCCAATGCCGTTTTTGCCGGGGACCCGTCAGTAAGCTTCTGTCCCTCTCGTCCTTCCACCTGAAGGGAAGCGGTTGGTATGTGACGGACTACGGAGGGAAAAAGCCCTCGACCCGGGAAAGCAAAAAGGAAAAAACGGAGAAAACCGCTTCCGCGGAGAAAGCGGGTCCATCCAAAACAGATACATAGAAGGGTTTCTTGATCAGAATCCGGCCTGAAGGGGTGATGCTTTCTCACCCCTTTTCTTTTTCTCCGGAAGAGCGGGACCGTTCTTTCTTCACCTCGAGGTTTTGCAGGAGGAACTGTTCCAGGCTTTCGTAGGAGAGATCTCCCGCCAGGACTTCCTTCAACTGGCCAAGTTGGATTTCTGCGCGGGCGGCGCTGCGATGTCCTCCGGCGCTTCCCAGGCGACCGAAGGTTCTTGAGGCGATGGCTCCGCAGTTCATCCGGTAGCCGTCACCCCGGAAGACGATGATCAGCCGGTCCTTGACTACCCCGGCCACCACGACGTAATAGATCTGGATGATCCGCAGCAGAAAATCCGCTACCTGCACGCAGACATCGGTATTTTCAACCGTTCCGAGAAAACAGAAGATCTTTTCGCGATGGCGGTGTTTGTGCCGGTAGGCGAACTCGAAATACTTCAGGTACCGTTCGGGGATCTGATTCATTTCGATGCGGCGGATCAGTTCCCGGTTGGCCCGGGCGAAGGTCAGGTAATAAGCACCGATATCTTCCAGGCGGACATCCCGTTCAAAATTGTTGGTGTCACTCCGGATGCCGTACAGAAGGGCCGTATAAAGAATTCTTGGAATCCGGACCCGCGCGGCCAGCAGGTAACCGGTCATGATGGTGGAGAGGGCGCCGTAACCCTTGCGGATATCTTCCAGCTCCGCGTGCCAGCCCGGTTTCCGGGGGTGATGGTCCAGAACGATCTGCGGATGGATATTTCCCAGGGCATTCCCGAAAAAGGACGGCTGGCTGTCTACCACGGCAATCAGCCGGTATTCCGTGAGATCGGTTCTATCCAGAAGCTGGATGTCGATTCCCATCGACCGGGCGAACTCGAGATTCTGGTGACGGACAAAGGGCTGGGTTGCCACGAAGACGCATCTAACCAGTCCGGCTTTCTGATGGGCGAGTTCACGGAGGGCCATGGCGGAGGAAATCGCGTCGGGGTCCGGTGCCCCGTACATGAGAACCGCCAGGGAATCGTTTTCCCTGAGCATGGCGGCCAGCTTGACGACATTGAAAACAGTTTCTTCCGTGATGAGAAGAGATTCAACCCGCTTCATGGAGATTTCTCAAAGTCCCGGGCCTTCAGTTCACCCTCTTCAGGGGAAACCACTCCAAACACACGCTCTTTCTCAGCTTAACGTATTGCCTTTATCTTCAAGATCGATCACATGCTGCACGATCCTGGAAAAAGCCGCCGCCCCTTCCGTACCGCCGTGACGGCTGACGTAGGGTTCCCCCAGGTCGGAGGCTTCCACGATACTGGGATCGATCGGAATCCTGCCCAGGAAGGGCACGTCCATCTTCTTTGCCATCTCTTCCCCGCCGCCCTTTTTGAATAAATCGATCACGTTCCGGCAATGGGGACAGACGAGGCCGCTCATGTTTTCAACAACGCCCAGAACGGGAACCTTGATCCGCCGGCAGAAATTGATGGATTTCTTCACGTCGTTCAGAGCGAGATTCTGCGGTGTCGTCACAATGATGGCGCCGTCGCATTCCGGGATCATCTGCGCAATGGAAAGAGGCTCATCACCCGTTCCCGGGGGAAAATCGATCACCAGGTAATCCAGGTCTCCCCAGATCACGTCTTTCAAGAGCTGCTTGAGGAACCCGATTTTCATGGGGCCGCGCCAGATGACCGCCTCATCCTGGTCCCTGAGAAGAAAACCGACCGACATGACCTTGATTCCGGAGGAAAATTCGACGGGAATCAAGCCTTCCTCACTTTGGTAAACCGGTTTTCCTTCGAGTTTCAGGAGAGTCGGAATACTCGGTCCGTGAAAATCCACGTCCAGCAGACCGACGGCTTTCCCCGCTTTCGACAGGGCGACGGCCAGGTTCGTGGCGACGGTGCTTTTTCCCACGCCTCCTTTTCCCGACATGACCAGGATCTTATGTTGGATCTTACCCATCCGGTCCTTCAGTTCTTCCTGTTCGAGAAATGCCTGGAATCCGCCTTCTCCCTGCTGTCCATGTGCGCTGCCGCATCCGCTGCACGATGATTTTTGTTCCTCTGCCATAAAACGTTCCTTTGTGTTTCTTTGATCGGACTATTCAAGCTCCTTCACTCCTGGTTCCGGACGAAAGAGCCAAAGAAAAAAGCCCCTCGTTGTCAAGACCGAGAGACTCTGATTTCTGGAGCCGATGCGCGGATTCGAACCGCGGACCTACTGATTACGAATCAGTTGCTCTACCGGCTGAGCTACATCGGCTTTCTCATTTTTTGCTCAACAGGAGACCCTCTCTTATCCGAACATTTCTGCCTTGTCAAGGAGTTTAACGAATCTTCAAGTCCTGATTAAATCTATGGAAAACAGAAAAAGGCGATTCTTTTTACCCATTCGGCTCCTTCTGCGGCTGATGCGGTTCGAACAGAGCATGCCGAGCCGCCGATTCTCCGGCGAGCCATCCCGTGGAAAAAGCGGCCTGCAGATTGTAACCGCCCGTATCCGCGTCGATGTCCATCACCTCGCCGCAGAAGTAAAGACCTGCAACTTTCAGGGACGCCATCGTTTTCGGATCGATTTCCTTGAGCGATATCCCCCCGGCCGTGACGATCGCCCGGGACAGGGGAAGGGGGCTTTTGATGGTGAATCTCAGTGATTTCATGGCCATGACGATTGCCGCCCGCTCCCGGGACGTGATCTGGCTTGCCGCCCGGTCCCCTTCCACCCCCGCCAGCCTGGTCAGGGGGTCCACCATCTTGTGGGGAACGAGATTCGCCATGATCCTGCGGAAGGTGCGTTTCCCGCTCGCGTTGAAATCCCTCTGCAACCTTTCGTGGAGCTGTTTCACATCCAGGGCCGGTTTCAGGTCAATGGACACGCTGACGGGTCCCTTCGCCAGGGCGTCGACAATGGAGAGGCTCATCAGGAGAGTGATCGGTCCTCCCAGACCGAAGTGGGTCATCATCATTTCTCCCTGCCGGCTTTCGATGACTGCGGAAGGACGTTTCCTCGACCGGATTCCCCGGCCCGTTTCAAAACCGGGGATCCGGGAGAGATCGATTTGATCGGAGGGACAGGCGAAGGCCGTCATCCTGACGTTTTTGAGGCTGACGCCCTGCATGGACGCCGCCAGGTCCGTTTCCGCCACGATCAGGGGCACCAGGGCAGGCCGGAGCTTCACGATGGAATGCCCGAGGGAAGAAACCATCCGGTAACCGTCCCCGGTGGAGCCGGTCATCGGATAGGTCGCGCCGCCCGTCGCCAAAACGACGGACTTTGACGGGAAATAGCCCTCGCCGGTCTGCACTCCCGTCACGTGTCCTTTTCGCGTTTCGATACCCTCCACCCGGATTCCCGTGCGGAGCTCGACCTGGAATTTTTCCATGAAGAGGCACAGGGCAAAGACCACGTCTTCCGCACGATCGGATACGGGAAAGATGCGCCCGCCCCGTTCCACCTTTGTTTCCACACCGTAGGCGCTCAAAAGGTTCAGAAGATTTTCACGGGGAAAATGGTGAAAGGCCCGGTAAAGGAACGGACCGTTATCCCCGAACATGGCGATGAATCCCTTTAAATCTTTCACGTTGGAAAGATTGCAGCGTGTTTTCCCGCTCAGGAGAATCTTCTTTCCCGGTTGCTTCATCTTTTCGAGCAGGAGCACACGCGCCCCCGCTTCGGCGGCCCGCCCGGCGGCCATCATACCGCCCGCTCCGGCACCGATGACGATGACGTCATGGTCTTCCCTGGCTGTTTGTTCCGATTTTTTTTGGGGCATGTCTCTGCGGGTTCCCTTTTCTTGAGTAAATGCGGTCCATGTGTTAAGGCAACCAGGATTGTCTGGTTCGATCCATACCACAACGGGAGAAAAAGTGAACGGTGAATGTGCCCCGGTCCCTGGTCACGATGACCACCAGAATTTTCATCCAGGTCCGTCCCCTGGTACATCGGTATCTTGCGGAGTGGGCGGAGAAAGCCCGCAGGATTCCCGATCCTGAATTACGCCGGCAGGCCGTGGCAAGCATCCGTTCCAAAACCTTTCACTGCGAGGGAGGATCGATTTACGGGCTTCTGGCGCGGGATCATTACCGGGAGGCGATCCGGTTTATCGTGGCCTACCAGACCATCAGCGATTACCTGGATAATCTCTGTGACCGGAGCACTTCTCTTGACCCCGAGGATTTTCAGTTCCTCCATCAGGCCATGCGCCATGCCCTGTCCCCGTCGGAGGCCCCCATTTCCTATTACCGGCTCCACCCGGAGCAGGACGACGGCGGTTATCTCCTTGATCTGGTGAAAACCTGTCAGGAGGCCCTGGGCTCCCTGGATGCGTATCCCGTCATCGCCCCTGTTCTGCACGAACTGGCCGATGATTACTGCCGGCTGCAGGTTCACAAGCACGTCAGGCACGAGGAACGGCTGCCCCGCCTTATGGCCTGGTTTGCCGGGCGGCAGGCGACCCTGCCGGGCTTGGCCTGGTACGAATTTTCCGCCAGCGCAGGATCGACCCTGGGGATTTTCTGCCTCGTTTCCTATGCCTTCACCGGTGTCCTGACCGAAGGCCTGGTCTGCCGGATCAAGGAGGCGTACTTTCCCTGGGTGCAGGGTCTTCACATCCTGCTGGATTATTTCATCGACCAGCAGGAAGACCGGATGGAAGGGGATCTCAATTTCTGCGCCTGTTTCCCTTCCGAAACAATTCTCGCCCAGCGCCTCATCTACTTCTACGAGCGGTCCTTAACCGGCATCGCCGGTCTTCCCGACAGCCGGTTCCACCGGATGATCAACCAGGGGCTTCTGGGCATGTACTTTGCCGACCGGAAAGTCGGCCAGCAGCAGAACATGAGGCGGGTTGCCCGGAAAATGATCCATCTGGGCGGTGGTGTCGCCTGGTTTTTCTTCTTTCACTGCTGGGTTTACCGGCGCCTGCGTAGAAAGCCTTGAGGAAGAATACCCCGGCAACTGGGGAAAATTGGGCCATCTGTATGGTTCCTCAAGCCGTTCCTACCGAGAATTAAAATTTCAAGAGTCTGATTTCAAAGGATAAATCGCGGTCCTCCTCCGCTCTGAAGCAATGGCACACAAGCTGCTTTGAGATGGGAAAACTTTGATTGGGAGGTGTCATTGATGAAACGCGTAATGGTTTTGATGATCGGATTCGTTTTTTTATTTTCTTTAACGGCTATGGCTGTCGGACCGGTTTCCGCAACGACCGCAAATCCGGAGGCGGAAAAGGTGAAACTGGCCAAAAAGCAGAAGACCGGGACCGTTGTCAGTCTTTCCGATGTGATGATCAAGATTGAATTCACCAAGAAAGGCAAGAAAGACGCCATGACGTTTGCCCTGACCAAACCGGCGAAGGTTTCGGTCGGAGAAAAGGTAACCGTGTACTACACGGAAAAGGATGGAAAGAAGGAAGCATTCAAGGTCAAGGTCAAAAAACCTTCTGCGAAAAAATCGGGAAAGAGTAAAACCGTCTCGAAGAATTGACGGTTTCCATAAAACGGAAAAGGCACGGGATTTTGTTTCCCCCGTGCCTTTTTCGTTTTACAGAGGATGTGGAACCTCTTCAATAGTCCTTATCCAGCCAATAGCGGAGCATCTTGGTCCTCAATGTTTTTCGGTCGATTCCCAGAATTTGAGCCGCTTTGCTTTGGTTCCAGCCGTGTGTTTGCATCGTTTTCAGAATCTGCGTCCGTTCCGCTTCCTCCAGAAGCGTCAAAGACAGCGGTTCCGTACCTGGGCGGTTATGGAGCCGTTCCGGTAAATGCTCCGGCAGAATGACGGGGTATGGGCAAAGCAACTGGGTCTGCCGGAGGATGTTTTCCAGTTCCCGGACATTACCCGGCCAATCGTAGGCACAAAGCATCTCCATCGCTTCCGGGGAAACGTAGACGCCGTCCCGATGATTTTTCTGCAGGATGGACCGGATCAGTTGGGGAAGATCATCCTTGTGTTCCCGCAAAGGCGGCGTTACCAGGCGGACGACGAAACGGTACATGAGGTCGGCGCGGAATCGTTTTGCCTTGATTTCCTCGTCCAGGTTTCGGTTGGTTGAAGCGATGACCCGAACCGTCACCTGCCGGACCTGGTAACCTCCCAATCGCCTTACCTCGCCGTTCTGCATGAACCGCAGGAGCTTTCCCTGGAGGGAGGGAGCCATTTCCGTAATTTCATCCAGAAACAGGCTTCCATCCTCGGCCGTTTCCAGAAGTCCCGGATGGGCGCGGTCGGCTCCCGTGAAGGCTCCCTTCTCATAACCGAAAAGTTCGGATTCCAGGAGCGTTTCCGGAATGGCACCGCAATGGACGACCAGGAAGGGTTTTCCCCGGCGTGAACTAAGATGATGGAGGGCGTGGGCCGTCAGATCTTTCCCCGTTCCGCTTTCCCCTTCAATGAGAACACTGGCGTCCGCATCGGCCACGCGGGCAATCTGCTTGTAAAACGCCATCATGGTGTCGGAAGAGCCGATAAAACGCGCCGGTGCGCTTGTAGAGGGGGCGGATTCCGTGTTCTGCCGGCACATATCCCGTACGGTGAGGATTTTTGCCGCCAGGGCATGAATGGCACCAGGGGGAAAGGGCTTCTTGAGACAATCCCAAGCCCCCCATTTGACGGCTTCCATGGTTGTTTCGAGGTCTCCGGCGGTGCTGAGCAGTACCACCGGTGTTTGTGGAAGGATTTCGCGGATCTTTCTGAAAGAGGCCAGGCGGGTCATCCGGATATCCGCGATGAGCAGATCATACCGGTGCAGGCTCTCCGTAGGGGCCGCCGTTGGATCCATGAAGGTATCCACGACTGTTTCCGGCCCCCGGAGTGCGCTCTGCAAAAAACGACAGGACGGGTCATCGTCGATGACCAGAATGTACGCGACCACTTTTCTTCATCCCCCCGGGTGAATTCAAAGATGTCAGAAAATGCAAAATCGCGGGAAACGGAAATTACAACCCTTTCCGGGCGATGAAGGCCGCCAGATCGGCTACACGACAGGAGTAGCCCCATTCGTTGTCATACCAGGCGACCACCTTGACCATATTATCTTTCAATACCTGGGTAAACTCGATATCGACGATGGATGAGAGACTGTTTCCCTTGTAGTCCATGGACACCAAAGGAGTTTCCTCACAGCCCATGATTCCCTTCAATTCTCCTTCAGCGGCCTTCTTCAACGCGGCCCGCACCCCGTCGGTCGTGGTTTTGGTGTTGAGCTCGGCCACGAAATCAACGACGGAAACCGTCGGCGTCGGGACCCGGAGGGCATAACCGTCGAAACGGCCCTTTAGTTCCGGGATGACGAGCGACAGCGCCTTGGCCGCCCCCGTCGTCGTCGGGATGATGCTGAGCGCTGCAGCCCGGGCACGCCTCAGGTCCTTGTGCGGCAGGTCGAGGATGCGCTGATCGTTGGTGTAAGCGTGCACCGTGGTCATCATCCCCTTTTCGATGCCGAACGCCCGGTGAATGACCGAAACGGGAGGTGCAAGACAATTCGTTGTACAGGAGGCGTTGGAGAGGATGTGGTGCTTACCGGGATCGTAATCCTTTTCATTGACCCCCATGACCACCGTCAGATCCTCTTCCTTTGCCGGAGCGGAAATAATGACCTTCTTCGCTCCCCCCGCCAGATGGACCCCTGCCTTGGGGCCCGTTGTGAACAGTCCCGTGCTTTCGATGACAATATCCACGCCTTCATCCTTCCAGGGAATCTCGGCCGGATCCCGGAAGGCGAAGCTCTTGATTGGGCGGCCGTTGATGATCAGCGTATCCGGTGCCGTTGCGACGTCTCCGCAAAAGCGGCCGTAATTCGAATCATATTTAAAAAGATGGGCATTTGTCTTG
>JAGVTI010000254.1 GCA_019136935.1 Deltaproteobacteria bacterium | reverse complement strand
CTCTTCGACCGGGGCCTCAACCTGATCATCTTTCCCGAGGGGACCCGGTCCGTCCAACTGGCGGACGGGAAAACGGGCCTCGCCCAGCTGGCCCTCTGGAGCCGGAAGAAAATCGTCCCCATCGGCTGCAACAATTCCGAGCAGGTCTACCGGGGCCACCTGCCGTTCGCCCGGAGTGGACAAATCGTCTACCGCGTGGGCGATCCCCTGTCCCTGGAGGACCGTCTGAAGCCCTACCGGATCGACACGCCGTTCAAACTCTTTTCCAGGGATTCCCAGCGGAAGTACCGGGAGCAGTTCGAAGGTGTGACCCATGCCGTCATGACCAGTATCGGCCGGCTCCTTGACGAGCGGTACCGAAAATAAAAAGAGAATTGTGTAAAAAGGATCTGGCGGGTTTTTCGTTGCGTCTTTGTTTGATGAAGCCGTGAAAAGTCGAAAAAACGGCTATCTTGTCATTCCTGGCAGCGTAGCGCGACCCGGAATCCAGTATTTCCATTCAGTTATGGGTGCCGTATCAAGTCCGGCATGACAGCCAGAGCGACTTTTTACGAGGCCATCTTTAAGCGTACACCGGTTGACCCGCTGCAATCCGATTTCGGAGTGCAGCGAGCATTTGTCTTTCGTTCATATCCTGTGCCCACGAAGGGCGAAGTTGGAAATGCGGCTGGTCAATGATCGTTTTCCAGCTTCCGCCCCACTCCAAACCAAGATCCATACCAATGACACCGACGGCCTTGTATTTTGGAGAATCGCCAAAATACCGGTTGCCTTCGAACACGCCTATATCGAAGGCAATACCCAAATTATGATTGGAATATCCCGCTGTTGCGTTTGTAATGATCGGTCCCGGTGCGGTTCTTCCTTGGGCGTAAAGGGCGTCTTGCTCCTCATAACTCCTGAATCCACTGATGATTTTGATCCTGATCCCTGCAAGGTCCGCTTTGTGAACGAGAGCCCGGGCAAGCGGCCGCACTTCCGGGAGCAGGGTGAGGATGTTCTTTTCGCTTCTCGGATCGACAGCCGTCATCTCCGTAACGGACGGGGTGAGGGTTTTTGTCGGATCGACGATTGCTTCATAAATTGCCGCCCAGGTTTCCGGACCGGCTTTGCCATCCACCTGCACACCCAGGACCGTTTGGACGGCCCTGACGATTTCATCCAGAGTCAAGTCTGCCCCCTTTGAATGGAATAGTAAAAATCCCTATAATTTGACTACCTGCACATTGGGCATGGCCCTTCCAAGGAAGTGTTCCCCGATATGACGGAACCGCAGGGGCACGTCGGTGACGTAGAACCGGTAGGTCGGGATGTCGTGGTCCGGATTGGCCAGCTTTTGGTTTGCGAGAAGCCCGGCCGTGATGGACGCCATCGCCTCCGCGGAGTCCACGAGCTGAATCTGCGGGCCGACCAGATCCTTCAGGAGGGCCTTCAGAAGGGGATAGTGAGTGCACCCCAGGACGAGGGCGTCGATATCTTCCGCCAGGACGGGACGCAGATATTCCTGAGCCGTAAGGCGCGTGACTTCGTGGTCCCACCAACCTTCTTCCACCAGGGGGACGAAAAGCGGACAGGCCTGGGAAAAGATCCGGATGGAAGGGTCGAGGGCGTGAATCGCCCGGGCGTAGGCATTGCTGTTGATGGTCGCCATGGTACCGATGACCCCGATCCGTTTGGTCCGGGTGTGGGATACGGCCGTCCGGGCCCCCGCCTCGATCACATCGAGAACCGGAACGGGCGAGAGATCCTTCACGGCTTGGTGGGCCACGGCCGCCATCGTGTTGCAGGCGATGATCAGGAGCTTGACTTCCTGACGGAGAAGAAACTCCGTGATCTGTGTGGCGTAGCGGTTGATCGTTTCGACGGACTTGACGCCGTAAGGAACCCGAGCCGTATCGCCGAAATAGAGGATATTTTCAAAGGGGAGCCTTTCCATCAGGGCACGGACGACGGTCAGGCCGCCGATGCCGGAGTCGAAAACGCCGATGGGTTGACGGGAAGCGGTATTGATCAATGTTTCCATGTTCCTTTATTTCTCACGGTAATTTGCCACCACGATGGTCAAGGTTTCGGATGCCGCCGCGGTCTGCAGAGTCGTTCGGATTTACTCGGCGTCAAAGGGATTGCGAATGGCCAGAAGATGATAACGATACGGCGTCAGGATTATTTCCAGGGTGCCCTCGGGGATGATCTGCCCTCCCGTCGTTTCGGCCATTCCGTTGTCAAAGATCAGCACTTTCAGAGGAATGTCCCGCTGGATGGCTTCATGGAGAGCCAGGTGACCCGCGGCGATAAAAGAAAAGTCTCCCGTGACGGCCCAGACGTTCCGGTGTCCGGCCAAGTGAGCTCCGAGGGCCAGGGGAACGCTGCCGCCCAGGTAGGTCGTGAGATCGATGCAGTCGAAGGGCGGGCAGGCGAACATGGACGTCAATCCCGTGTCAGCCGCAACGACATCGCCCCGGAGTTCCCGGAAAATGGAAAACAGGGGAATATAGCGCTCCAGCACGGGCTTCCGTTTTTCCGGCAGGTTGTCGGGAATCATGGGTACGGGCGG
>JAGVTI010000047.1 GCA_019136935.1 Deltaproteobacteria bacterium | reverse complement strand
AAGAAGCGGGATTCGACACCGTCTCATACAGAAGGCTGACGAACGGCATCGCCGTGGTTTATAAGGGGGTGAAAAAATGAAGCTGAACTGGGCGGAACGCCTGGCTGTGAACAATCCCCTCCGTCCCGTACAGCAGCGGCTGGAGATAAACTGGTATCGCCGGCGTGTCGATTTACCCAAAGGGGCCCGGATTCTCGAAATCGGCTGCGGCAGGGGGGCCGGTTCATATCTGATCAAAAGGGCTTTCAGCCCTGCCGGCTGCATCCATGCCATGGATCTCGATATCGGCATGATCCGGAAGGCGGGCACGTACCTGTCGCCGGAGGCGAGGGAAGGGCTCTCTTTTTTTGTTGCCGATGCATGCCGTCTTCCGTATCGTGATCGGGCGATGGATGCCGTTTTCGGGTTCGGGGTGCTCCACCACATTCCGGATTGGCAGGGCGCCTTGAAGGAAATCGTCCGGGTTTTGGAAGACGGGGGAATATACTTCTTCGAAGAGCTGTATCCGGCGCTGTACCAGAATTGCATCACCCGGCATATCCTGCTGCACCCGAGAGAGAATCGTTTCCGAGCCGAGGCGTTGAAACGGGCCGTTGCCGAGGCGGGACTCGTCATGGGGACGTACCTGGAGAATCCATACCTGGGAATTCTGGGATATGCGGAAAAGAAATGAAGCGACCTTATCGGATCAGGAAGCTGATCGCCAGGATCGTCAGAAGGGCCAAGGGATAATAACTCGCCCGGTTGAAAAGGGCGAAGGCTTTCTCCGTGGATCGGGTTTTCAGAAGGTCCACTGCCGGGAGGAGGAGAAAATAGATTCCCGCCAGGACAAGGCCGACCGGATAGATCCAGCCGGTTGTTTCCGGCAGGAGAAAAAACAAGGCGGCACTGAATACCATGGAAAGGCAAAGGGAGAGGACAATCATTCGAATCGAGGTGCGGACTCCGAACCGGATCGGTATTGTTTTGGCCTGAAGTCTTCGGTCGGCGTCGACGTCGGTCAGATCGTTGGGAATGTTCTGTCCCCCGATTTCCCAGAAAAACAGCCAGAGAAACAGGAAAGTCAGAAAGGGAAGGGGGGGCTGCTGGGTGACCGCGAAAACCGCCGCCAGCGGGCCGGACGTTTTGACGAAGCCGCTGACAACGCTCCGCAGCCAGGTGATTTTGAGCAGGACGCAGTAGACGATTTCCAATGTCGCCGCCAGAAGAAAAATGACCAGGCAAAACGGGTTCAGCCAATAGGCCCCGATCATGGCCAGGGCTGCCCAGAAAAGTGTCCAGATGAGGGCGTCCCGGTACCCGATCAGACCCTGGGCCAGGGGATGGCGCACGAAAATGCCGTCCAGGTCCCGATTCGATTCGGAAACGGCCTGTTCCTGAAAGGTGTTCCGGTCAACGCGGAAATCGACCAGGTCATTTAAGGCGTAGACGGCGGTATAACCTGCGAAGGCCGTAACAAGACCGACGATGAATACCTCAAGAGACGGAAAGGCGCCGAGGCTGAGCAGGGCGGCAAGGCCCGGGGCTGCCAGGTCCAGCAGGGCATGGGGCGTCCGGGAAAGGGCGAGAAAGGCGTTCACGCGAAACCGGCGTAAATGGAATATCGACATTGAGGGATTCTGCATGGAATCGGCTCCGTGATAAAAGGTTTCGTGATCCGCACTTTTTCGAACAATAAATGATTTTTCGTTATCTCACAAGTATAAAAGCCGCGGTTTCGCCGTGGACGCTCTGCCGGGACGGAAATGCAATTCCTTCCGCGGGTTTGGATATGGGTTATGAGAATGAAACACCGATCATGGGTTGCACGGTCCGTGACATGTCTGTATAGTGCGGCTCTCATGGCAATGGGGACAAGCAGCGGACCGGACCAAAACATCGTGGCCAGACCGATAAACCTGGAATCATGACGATCAGTCGCAGAAAAATTTGGATCTTCCTCTCCTTTGTTTTGGTCATCGCTTTAACGGGCGGTGGGCTCACCTTTTTTTTACATGAACTTTATCACCTGGACAAATACAAGACGGTCATCCTGAAGGAATTGAGGCAATCCCTGAATCGTGACGTTCAGTATGAAAAAGGCGGATTTTCCCTTTTGCCGGGGCCGACCTTCACCTTTTCCCACGTGCTGATCAAGGAGCGGGGGCGCGATGAAGCGGAGCCCCTCATGAAAGCGGAGCGGGTTTCCTTCAGGCTTGCCGGTATACCGTTCCTTATGAAGAAGGTCGTGATCCGTGAAATCATTCTGGAAAATCCTTTTTTAAGGCTCGATCGCCTTTCGGACGGAACCTTCAATATCAGCGACCTCCTGGAGAGAAAGAAGGAACAGCGCTTTCAGGTAAAGGCGTTGCGAATTCAGGGAGGGGCCGTCCTGTTTACGGACCGCTATGTTGCCGGAACGGCTGTCCCGCACCGTTTCGAAAAGGTGAACCTGTACATCAGCAACCTGAGGCGGGGGAAAAAAACCAGGTTCAACATCAGGGCAGTGAGTGTGGGGCAGCGAGGGGAGAGCATTCTGAACATCAGCGGCAAGGGAAAGATTACTCCGGAAGATCGACC
>JAGVTI010000061.1 GCA_019136935.1 Deltaproteobacteria bacterium | reverse complement strand
CACCGCGGTGGACTTCTCACAAAGAATGCTGGACATCGTCGATTGGCGCTGCCGGATTGGCGGTATCGATAATGTAAAAACGATTCACGGGTGCTGGGAGGATGATTGGACCGGCCTGGGAATCGGCGTTTATGATGTGGCCATTGCCTCGCGATCCCTGATCGGCGACAGAATAAAAGAAGCCGTTTCAAAATTGAACAACGCGGCACGGGAAGCGGTCTATATATCCGTTGCCGTCGGAGCCGGGCCCTTCGACAGGATGCTCTTCGAATCGACAGGCAGAAAATTTAACATGGGGCGGGATTATATCTATTATTACAACAAACTCTACCATATGGGCATCGCGGCGAACGTGGTCTTTATTCCCGAACGGCACCGCAACGAGTGGAACAGCATCGAGCAGGCGCTCGAGGACCAGCGCTGGATGTTCCAGGGCATGACGGAAGAAGAAAAGGACAAGGTACGGGCATATCTCAGGCGCCATCTTGTTAAGGTCATGGGGGGCTGGCGGTTGCCCTATTCGAGGCAATGCCGCTGGGCGGTCATGTGGTGGACCAAAGACAAGCAGGTCAGGCGATGATACGACCTGCTGATCCACACTCCCGCCAGAAAGCGGCGATTCATCGGAAGAACAGGCAATGACCGTCGTAAAAAGAAAGCGGCGGAACCTCGTTCCGGCGTTCCTGCTCCTGCTGGCTTTCCTTCTCGGCACCGCTTGTTCCGGGATAGGGACGGGAATCCGGTCTCACACGTCTTCATCATCATGGACGTTTGCCGTAATCGCCGACACGCAGGGAGACGGCAGCCCCCAAATCGACGGCAAGTCCTGCATCAACGACACCGTCCTGCGGGCGATCGCGGAAGATATCTCCCGGGAAAAGCCCGATTTCGTGCTCGTGGCGGGAGACCTCGTCAACGGCTGGTTCCGGAACGGCGGAACCGGTTACGCGATCCAGTATGAAAACTGGAGGAAAGCCATGGCGCCGGTTTATCACGCAGGGATCCGGGTATACCCGATCCGGGGAAACCATGACAGCGGCCCGGAGCGTCTGGCCCTGCCGCCTCTGCCGTCGCACCTCGAACCGCCTCCCGACACGCCCGTTGCCCTGAAAAAAGCCTTTCAAAATGCCTTTTCCGAATCCTATATTCCGAAGAACGGGCCGGTTGACGAAGCGGGCCTTACTTACAGCTTCCCCCACAAAAACGCATTCATTGTCGGCCTGGACCAATTCACCGGCGGCCAGCACAAGGTCAACCAGGCTTGGCTCGACGGGCAGTTGGCCGGAAACGAAAACCGCCACATTTTCATCTACGGCCACGAACCGGCGTTCGGAGCAGGACATCCGGACAACCTCGCCTTTTTCCCGGAAGAGCGGGATCTTTTCTGGAACGGCATCGGAAAGGCCGGGGCGAGGATTTACTTCTGCGGCCACGACCATTTCTATAACCGCGCCCTGATCCCCGACCAGGCGGGCAACCCAATCAGGCAGATCATTGCCGGAACCGGGGGCGGCCCTCTGAAAAAGTGGTCGGGGGTCTACAAGGACGACGACAGAGTGAAGGGAGAGTATCACGACGGGAACCACCACGGTTATGTCCTGGTCACCGTGGACGGTCCGGAAGTAACCGTCGCATGGAAATCCCTGGAAATCCCCGGAACAATGAATCATTGGCGGATATCCGATATTTTCACCTATTCCATATCCGATACGAAGGAGAAGTAATTGTTGAACTTCCGCCGTGCCATACCCGATGATGCACCGGCGATAGCAAAGGTGCACATTGATTCCTGGCAGGCAGCCTACCGTGGTATTCTGCCCGAAGACAAATTGAACGGTTTAGACCATATCCGCCTGACCGGATCTTTCCGCAAATCCATTTCACTGGGAACGGAAGATATTTTTGTTGCGGAAAAAGGCGGTCATGTGGCCGGTTTTCTGGCGCTTATCGGCTGTCATGACGAGGAGAATGACCGGGACCCGGCCACGGGACTCTGCGCCATCTACCTTGCACCCGAATACTGGCGGAAAGGGATCGGCCGCCTGCTGTACCTGGAGGGAGAAACCATCCTCCAGTCGAGAGGTTGCACAGCGGTGGCCTTCTGGGTTTTCGCCGACAATGCACGGGCACGGCGGTTCTACGAAGCCATGGGATTCACGGTTGACGGAGAAACGATGGCCTTGAACATGGGCGTGCCGGTGAAAGCGGTCCGTTATCGCAAAGACATCCTGTACAACCGTGCTCCCGACCCCAACCGGTGCGCTCTCCGGAACAATTGAAATACCCAAAACCGGTGTTTCCTCAACCCTGGTTGTGATGATCTCCGGCTCCGGCCCCACAGACCGGGACGGAAATATTCAGGGACTTCAGGGCCAAAACAACTGCCTGCGATACCTGGCGGAAGCGCTGGCCCGTCACGGCATTGCGTCGCTCCGTTTTGACAAAAGAGGCATCGGCAAGAGCGTCACGCCCGGTCTGAAAGAGGATGAACTCCGGTTTGAAACATACTGCGAGGATGTTGGGTGCTGGGTGGCGTATGCGAGAAGCCGGTGGACCTTTA
>JAGVTI010000057.1 GCA_019136935.1 Deltaproteobacteria bacterium | reverse complement strand
AAGAGGCCAACAGGGCGTTATGTGAAGTCAAAGACGGAAAGGGGACGGGGGCGAAGGTTCTGATCATCGATGGGTGATTGCCCTGCTCCGTCCCGGAGAAAGAACGTTTTGTCGTGAACAGCACATAGTAAAAGGAGACGGGACCCTGTTCGGAAAGATTCGGAAAGTCTTCTGTTCGGTTAAAACAACGGTTGTCATTCTGATCGCCATTGCTTTGTTCTCCGTTATCGGAACCCTTCTTCCGCAAGGTCACCCGGAAGCGGCAGCTGATTCCCATTCCCTTGTTTTTTCAATTTTAAAAACCCTTCAATTTTACGATATATTTCATTCTTTCTGGTTTGTCATGCTGGCGTTTTTCCTGGCCATGAACCTGATTTTCTGCACCTGGTACCGTCTTTTATCCGTTTCCTTGCCCCGGTCGGCAAAAAAACATTCCGAATCTCCAAAGGTCCCGAACCCGCCCGCGGGTGAAGCGATCAATCTCGTTTCAAATCATTCCCTCGCGGAAGAAATAAACCATTGCGAAACCGTGCTGAAAAAATTTTCCCGAACCTTCTCCCGGGAAGATCGGAAAGACGAAACCATTTTCCACGGCCAAAAGGGGCTCCTGTCCACCTACGGTGTTTACCTGATTCACGCCAGCATCCTCCTGATTCTCCTGGGTGTCGTTCTGGACGCCTGCTTCCGTGTCGAAGGAACCATGACCATTATGGAGGGGGAATCGGATCGCATCCTGTACCTCGCAAGAGAAAAGGGTGTTAAAAAGCTCGACTTCACCGTTCGCTGCGACCGCTTTTTTCTGAGCCGCTACGATACCGGGACCCCCAAAATGTACCGCTCCGACCTGACTTTTCTCGCCGGCGGGCAACCCGTTCACCGTGGCGCGGTCCTGGTGAATCACCCCATCGCCTTTGGGGGACTTCGCTTTTATCAGGCCAGTTACGGGGCCATTCCCAGCGCGCAAGTCGCCATCCTGTCACCCCAAGAAGGCAAAGCGAAAACTTCCGTTGAGGCCACGAAAGGGATCGCCTACCCCCTGCCTGACGGCGGCGCATCCTTCGAAGTCATCCGGATCGAAGAGAATTTCATGAACATGGGTCCGGCGGCCAAAATCCGGGTGCATACCCCGGACGGGGACCTCCGGTTCTGGATTTTCCAGCATATCGAATCGCTGCGGGAAACCTATCCCGGCGTGTTCGACGGCATGCCCGTTCTGAATCCGGCCGCTTTCAAGCCCTTTGTCTTTGCCCTGGACGGTCTGCACAACCGCTATTACACGGGCCTGCAGGTGATGCGCGAACCCGGCGTGTTCTGGGTCGGCCTTGGCGCTACTCTGATGATCACCGGATTTATGATGGTTTTTTTCTATCCTCGACGCCAGGTGTGGGTAGCGGTCCGCAGGACGGATCAGGGCACGGTCATCCGGATTTCCGGCAGCAGCCGGCGCGACCCGGCGGGGTTACAGAAGGAACTGACCGAGATTAAAAAAGGATTTGAAGAATTAAGCGGTTGAGATGGCCTGGGACTGCTGCGGAACGGCAACAACTTTAATCCACTGAGGAGGACGGGATGGTCGACACCCAAATTCTGAGTATCGTCACCTTCATCTACCTGGGGGGCTTTCTCGCCTACCTGATCCATCTGCTTACCGGGAAACCGTTCATCGGCCTCCTCGGCACGGTTGCCCTGGCCGCCGGGTTTCTCGCACACACGGCGGCCCTGCTCCTGCGTTGGAAAGCGGCCTATGCCGTCGGCTACAACCACCCGCCCCTGACCAACTTCTACGAATCCCTGATCTTCTTCTCCTGGACGATTATCCTTACCTACATGTTGATGGAGTGGCGAACCCGGACGCGTATCCTCGGTTTGTTCATCGTACCGGTGGCGTTTCTGGCCCTGGCCTTCGCATCTCTTTCCCCGGACATGAACACCCGCATCCAACCCCTCATCCCGGCCCTCCAGAGCAACTGGCTGACGAGCCACGTCCTGACATGCTTCATGGGATACGCCGCCTTCACGACGGCCTTCGGCGCGGGCGTTCTTTTCATGATCGGCGATTTCGGGAAAGGCGGTGCGGGAACATCCGGAATCCGGTCCCTGATTCCCGCGCCGGAGATGTTGGAAGAACTGATCTACAAGAGCGTTCTCCTGGGTTTTATCCTCCTCACCCTGGGCATCTTCACCGGTTCCGTCTGGGCGCATTACGCCTGGGGCTCCTACTGGAGCTGGGATCCGAAGGAGACCTGGTCCCTCATCACCTGGCTCATCTACGCCGTGCTCCTCCATGGGCGATATGTCCAGGGCTGGCGGGGACGGCGCCTGGCCGCGACGGCCCTGGTCGGTTTCGCCGCCGTGCTCTTCACCTACCTGGGTGTCAACTACCTGCCGGGACTGCACAGTTATTTATAAAAATGATGATTTAGCTATTTCCCAAAAGAAAGACAACCGCACCAAATATCTGTATTGCAAAGATACAACTGATTGAGGATAAAGCCGATAATGGCACCGGAAAATCCAAACAGGAAGGCAAGCAAAGAATCTTTCACTCCTTGAACCTTAAGATAACTGAAAGCCCATGCACCTAGCAGCAACCCAGGTAGGGAATACATGTGTCCAACGACAAAGGCGATATCCCAACTCGGAAAATACCAGAAGAGAAGGCGGTACACTAGAAATGTAACAGCAACTGCTGCAGCAACACCTGATAAGTATGATGCATCCGAACGTAAAGAAGCGGTTAATCTATTCATTATTATGGGAACTAGAAGAAAATAGTACCAGCTGTGTAGAGAAAACGGATTACGTTCAACTAATACGACGATAAGCGGCAATAAGACAAAGAGCCACACAATACCGTATTTAATCGATAATGGGAGCGCTAAGCCGGCGGTTATCGATTTGAAAATCGATGCCAGCATTTTCATTCTCTGAATTAGATATTCAGTATCCTGGCTTAAATTCTTTATCATTGGGCTGTTTGCTGAATTTAATAAGAACTTAGCGGTCGTCCCCCGTGCTGGCGGAATGGATATTAAGCAGTTGTTAATGAAATGTCAACAATAAATCATCAATGAGATTCGTCATATGCAAAGGGCAGGGGCAAGCCCTTCCCCTACACTGAAAAACAAGATTCCTTACATACGTTCGGAATGACATTTATGGAAACCAAGATTTCTCGCTATCGCTCGAAATGACAATGACGGAAAGGAGGATTTAGTCCTCCTTAGGCAGGGGGGTGACGAGGACCTTGTCCACCCGGTGGCCGTCCATGTCCACCACTTCAAAGCGCAACCCCTCCCATTCGAAATGGTCCGCCGGAGAAGGAATTCTCCCCATGTGCATCATGACGAACCCCCCCAGGGTCTGATAGTCCCCCCGCTCCTCTTCCGGAAGTTTTACGATGTGAAAGATTTCTTTCAATTCATCCGCGGGAAGCATGCCGTCCAGAAGCCAGGAGCCGTCTTCCCGGCGGACCGCGGCCTCGGCGCTTTCCTCGCCTAAGGAGGGCATGGCCCCGACGATGGCTTCGAGGACATCGTGGAGCGTGACCATACCCTGAATACTGCCGTATTCGTCCACCACCAGGGCGATATGATTACCGGATTGTTTGAACAATTCGAGCACCTTGAGCGTTGTCAACCCCTCGTGGATGAAAAGGGGCTTGATCAGGTTTGTTTTCAAGTCGGGTGTTTCGCCCTTCACCAGGTATAGACAGAGGGTTTTCAGGGAAACGACGCCCAGGATATTTTCCAGCGTTCCCTGACACACGGGAAACTGGCTGTAACCGCTGTCCAGGATTCGCTGCCAGTTTACAGCGAGGGAACGATCCACATCGAGCCAGGTGATTTCGGACCGGGGGGTCATGAGAACGCTGGCACGCCTGTCTCCCAGGCGGAACACGCTGTCCACCAGGTCGTGTTCCGCCTCCTCGAAAACGCCCATCCGGGTACCCTGATCCATGAGCACCCTGATTTCTTCGGGTGTGATGGCCGGGCCCGACGGCGGCTTGATGTGCAGCAGGCGCATGACCGCCTCGGTCGACAGACTCATGAAGTGCACCAGCGGCGATGCAAGGCGGGCAAGGACCGACATGGGGCCCGCCACCAGCGTTGCAATCTGTTCGGGATGATTCAGGGCCAATCGTTTCGGAACCAGTTCCCCGATGATGAGAGAAAAATAGGTGATCACCAGCACGACCAGCGAAAGCGAAACCGTCGCCGCATAAGGCGCAACCGAAGGAAATTGTTTCAGGTAAAGAGCGAACTTTTCGGCAACGGTCGCCCCGCCGAAAGCTCCGGCCAGAATACCGATCAGGGTGATTCCCACCTGGACGGTGGAAAGAAAGTGCCCCGGTGACAGAGCCAGATCCATCGCCTTTTTCGCCTTCGGATGCCCCTCGTTGATCCACTGCTGGAGCCTTGCTTTCCTGGACGCAATGATCGCCATTTCGGACATGGCGAAAACACCGTTGGCAATGATCAGGATCAGGATGACCAGGACTTCGATTCCTATGGACATATCAATCTCAGCATCCTTTTTTGCAAAAGGTTTCCTCTTCCTTCCTCATATCGAAAATCTTCTTTTCTTTCAAGGAGAAGGATGGGGGGATTTCCTTGACCCTCACCGGCATTTCTTATATAGTCGGCCGCCTGGTTTTCCAACCCTTGTCTTTCAGGGAAACCATTGTTTCGGAAAAATCCGTGAAATGCAACAGTCCAATGGAAAAGCGATTAAAAAGACAATATCCAAAGGTTGCAACCCTTTCCAGAACCGAGCACAGAGATATGGTGGAAGAAATTTTCAGCACCATTCCCGATCGTTACGATTTTCTTAATCATCTCATGAGCTTTTCCATGGACAAGAATTGGCGAAAGTTCACCGTGGAGAAGATGCGTTTCCACCAAAGCCGCCGTTTTCTCGATATCGCCACCGGAACGGGGGATCTGGCACTCGCCGTCGCCCGGACGTATCCCGACATTCAGGTGACCGGTCTGGACTTTGCCATGGAAATGATGGCGATCGGAGCTAAAAAAGTGGATTCCGCCCGGCTGGCCGGCCGGATCCAATTTCTCCAGGGAGACGCCCTGCAGATTCCCTTTCACGACAACGCCGTCGATGTCGTGGCCGTTGCGTTCGGCATCCGGAATATGCCGGACCGCAAAAGGGCTCTGGAAGAAATGTGCCGTGTGACGACCCCGGGGGGGCAGGTCATGGTCCTGGAAATGAACTTTCCCAGACAATCCTTCTGGGCGGGTTTTTACCGCCTTTATCTGACGTGGGTCATGCCCCGGATCGCCGCTGCTTTTACCCGGAACCCCGGTGCGTACCGCTATCTCGGGGATTCAATCATGAACTTTCCTCAACCCGCCGAGTTCGGCCGGTTGATGCGCGACGCCGGCTTGAAGAATATCAAGCAATATCCCCTGACCATGGGGACCATTTACCTTCACGTGGGAGAAAAACGCAGGCCATGAACAGAGGCACCCTGAAGGCATGGTTTCAGGCCAGCCGGCCCCCCTTTTTCATTGCCACGCTCATCCCACTGACCATCGGATGGATTCTGGCAGGATCAGCCGGCCCCTGGTATCCCTGGCGTTTTTTCATCATCACCATGGGCGCTCTCATGGTGCATCTGGCCACAAACCTGTCCAATGACTATTTCGACTACATCCAGGGTACCGACGACGGTCCTTCCATCGGAGGCTCCCGGGTCATCCAGGAAGGAAAGATTTCGCCCGTAGCCCTCAAACGGGCGATTATCCTCCTTTATTTTCTTGCTTTCATCATCGCTTTTTATCTGATAACCACCCTCGACCTCTGGCTGATGCTTCCCGTCGTCCTCTTCTCTTTTTTCAGCAGTCTTTTCTATGTCGCCCCGCCGATCCGATACGGATATCACGGTCTGGGTGAGGTCTTCGTCGGCATCAACATGGGGCCTATCATGGTCGTCGGAACATACTGGGTCATCTCAGGGCGCCTGGATTGGCTCCCCTTTTACATTTCCCTGCCCGTCGGTTTGATGGTGGCGGCCATTCTGTACTATCAGAGCATTCCCGACATCCGAACGGACCGCGCCGCCGGTAAGAAAACGATCGCCGTCCGCCTGGGCAGGGGAAGAGCCGTCCGAGGGCTGATCTTTTTTTGGGGCGCCATTTACACCAGCATCATGGTCTTGATCTGGACGGGCCATTTAAATCGAGTTGCCATTGTCTGCCTTTTTTCCATCCCCATTTTCCTGAGGCTGCTGATGCTTCTAAGAAAGACCGACGATACCGTCGTCATGGACGAATACGGGAAATATATCCGTATCCTCTATTTCTTCAACGGCATGGTCATCATCTTCTCTCTGCTTTTCCCGTTGTAGAGCCTTCCCTGCCGGAGTTAAATGCCCGATGACGCCGCGTTCAGACCAACCAGGGACAATGTTTATTGAACCGTGAACGAAGCCTCCCGGGCATCGCTGTTCGAACCCACCTGAATCGTGGTCAGAACGGTGTATTTTCCCGCTCTGGCACTGGACGACAGCGTGACGGGAATCTGGGATGCATAGGTTCCGCCCTGCCGCTGCACCGTTACCTGGGGCCTGCCGGTCAACTCCCCGTTGTAACGGATCTCACGGGTCTCCACGACATTCATCGTCGCCCCCTGCTGCGACAGGACGGTGTAGGTCGCCGTCAGGTTGACCGTATCACCCGCCTTGACGATGCCGGGGGAAGCGGTGGTGCTTTCGATGCGGACCAGGGTCGTCTGGGCCTGATCGTAGCGATAACCGTACTGTTCCTGCGCCGCTTCTTCGGTTCTCACCTGGTCATAGGCATAATGGCCGATCGCCGCGCCGGCCAATGCACCCAAAACACCACCGATGACGGCTCCCGTCGTGGTGTTACCTGTCTTCTCACCGATGGCCCCCCCAATGACACCTCCCACGGCGGCACCGGTCGCCCCTCCGATGACAGCCCCCTTGTGCTGTTCATACTGATCTGTCGCACAGCCGAACAAGGTCAGGACAAAAATTCCGGCGATCATGATACACACTGTTTTTTTAAGATTCTTTGCAAACATCATTTTCTCCTCCTGTTGCATGATTTACCTATTTTCTTTGTTGATTTCTGAATGATTTCGATTCCAGTACCTAAAAACAAACCACCCTCAAAGGTCACCATAAGCATTTCCATTTTTAGACTTTACGTCCGTCCGTAAAGCTCCGCCCATCCGGCAAGTTTCGCCGCGGTTCCCGGAACGAACTGATCCTCCCGGCACCGCCAGATCCAGTTTCCCTTCATGGTGCCCGGACGGTTCATCCGGGCATCCGCCCCTAAACCGAGGACGTCCTGCAGGGGAATGATCACCGTGTCGGCGACGGTCATCATGGCCAGTTGAATCAGGGCCGGAGCAACGGTGTCCGCCGTGAGTTTCCGGCCTAGATACCGGTTGAGCCGTCGTCTCTGATTCTGTGACGCTTCCGTTTCGTACCAGCCTCTAAGCGGGTTCGCGTCGTGGGTTCCGGTGTAGACGACGTTGTCCCGCTCCAGGTTGTGAGGTGCGAAGGGGCTTTCCCCCAGATTTTCATCAAAGGCGAACGTCAGGGGCTTTGTCCCGGGTATCCGGAAAAGGCGCATCGTTTCCCTGGTCTCCGGCGTGATCACCCCCAGGTCCTCGGCAATGAAGGGCATGTGCATCAGGCGGCGCCCGGTTTTTCGGAAGAAGTCGATCCCCGGACCCGGCATCCAGTGACCCGCCAGGGCGGTTTTCGCGGAAGCGGGAATCGCCCAGAAACGGAAGAAACCCTGGAAGTGATCGAGCCGCAGCCGGTCGTACAGGGACAGGTTGTGCTCCAGGCGGGCGAGCCACCAGCGGTAACCCTGATCCCGGATGACCTCCCACCGGTACAGGGGATGCCCCCAGCGCTGTCCCGTGGGGTTCCAGCCTCCGCCCGGGGCTCCCGAAACGAGGACTGCCTTCCGGTCCTCGCCGAGATAAAACAATTCCGGGTTAGCCCAGACATCGGCGCTGTCATGGGCGACGTAAAGGGGCAGGTCGCCGATCAGGAAGATCTGTTTCGCCCGGGCATAGCTTTTCAGGGCATGCCACTGGTTGAAGAACAGGAATTGCAGGATCTTGATCTCCTCCATCTCCCGGTGAAAAATGGCCCGCGCTTTATCCAGCGCACCGGGACGTCGATCCCGGATCTCGGGCGGCCAGTGGGGCCACGGTTTTCCGCCGTAGCTCTTCTTCAGCACACAGAACAGGGCGTAGTCGTCCAGCCAGGACGCCTGTTCCCGGCAGAACCGGTCGAAAGAATAATGATTTTCGCCTTTCTGAAAACAGGAAAACACTTTTAGAAAGAGCTTCTCCCGGATTTGCCTGGCCCGGTGAAAATCAGCCTGATCAGCAGGGAGGGCATCGGTGAGCTCGCCGGCTTTGAGGTATCCTTCCCCGGTTAGCCGCTCCGGGCTGATGAGGAGCGTGTTTCCCGCGAAGGCCGACGAGGAACTGTAGGGGGAAAAACCGAACGCGCCATGGACGGGATTGAGAGGAAGGACCTGCCAGTAACGCTGCCGGGCCTCGGCGAGAAAATCAACGAAACGGTACGCCGCGGGTCCCAAATCCCCGGTTCCGTAAAGAGACGGCAAGGACGTGACATGATTTAAAATACCGCTTCCCCTGAAGTTCATTTTATTCCCCTTTTGAACGGTTCGGGTTGGATTACCCCGGTAAGATATCACAGATTGACGGTTTAGGGTCCCTTTCTCCGGAAAAATTCATAGTACAGAAGCGGTACGGCAACCAGGGTGAGGCCCGTCGCCGCCACGGCGCCGAACATCATGGAAATGGCCAGACCCTGGAAAATCGGGTCGAAGAGCATGACGAAGGAGCCAGCGACCACTGCTGCTGCCGTTAGGACGATGGGCCGGAAACGGACCGCCCCGGCCATGATCAGGGCCTCCTCGAGGGTCCTTCCCTCGCGCCGGTCCATTTCGATGAAATCAACCAGAAGGATCGAATTCCGGACGATAATCCCGGCCAGGGCGATGAAACCGATCATGGAGGTCGCCGTGAAAAAGGCACCGAACAGCCAGTGGCCGGGCAGGATACCCACGAGGGTAAGCGGAATGGGGGCCATGATGACAAGCGGCGTCAGAAAATTCCGGAACCAGGCGACGACAAGAACGTAGATCAGGACCAAAACAGCACCGAAGGCAACTCCCAGGTCCCGGAAAACTTCATAGGTGATGTGCCATTCCCCATCCCACTTCAGGGAATAGGTTTCCTCCATCCAGGGCTGGGTCGCGTAATACTGGGTCAGCGCATAACCCTCGGGGAGCTTCATGCGCTGCAGGGCTTCGCCCATTTTCAGAATGGCGTAAACGGGACTTTCCTCCGTTCCGGCAACGTCACCCGTCACGTAGGTCACGTTTTTCAGGTTTTTGTGATAAATGGTGCTGTCCTCGAGACCCTCGCGAACAGAAACGAGCTCCGCCAGGGGAACCATGGCACCCTGGGGCGTGGGGAGAGAGATGGACGTAAGACCCGCAATACCGGATCGCCCGGCCAAAGGCATGCGGAGAAAAATGTCCACCGGTTCCTTTTCCCGTTCGAAATGAGCCAGACCCGCCCCCATCCCGTTTAAGGCGATGTGGACGCTTCGGGAAACCGCCTCCGTCGAGATCCCGTTCTGTATCGCCTTCTCCCGATTGACGTCGATACGGAGCTTTTTCTGGTCGTCCTCGAGATACCAGTCCACATCCACAACGCCTGCGGTTTTTTCAAAGAGATTCCGGACATCCCCGGCGATGGTGTTGCGCCGGTTTTCGTCGGGACCGTAGATTTCCGCCACCAGGGTGCTCAAAACGGGCGGACCGGGGGGAATCTCGGCAATCTTGATCCGGGCTCCATAAGGATCGGCCAGACGTTTCAACGCGGGCCGCAGGCGCTTGGCCAGATCATGGCTCTGGGCCGACCGTTCGGTCCGGCCGACAAAGTTGACCTGGATGTCGGCGACATTGCTCCCGGACCGGAGGAAGTAATGGCGGACGAGACCATTGAAGTTGTAGGGGCCGGACGTACCGGCGTAGATCTGGTAATCGGTCACTTCCGGCACCCGGGCAAGGCAGGTTCCCATCTGCTGAGCCAGGGCCGCCGTTTCCTCGAGGGTCTTCCCTTCCGGCATATCGATGATGACCTGGAGTTCGCTCTTGTTGTCGAAGGGGAGCATCTTCACCGTGACGGCCTTCAAAGGAATGAGCAGGACAGCCAGGCCGAGCAGCAGGACGACGACGCCCAGGGCCGTGTAGCGCTTCGCCGGGTGCACGATGAGGGGCCGGAGGATTTTCTCATAGAGGGAAAAGACACCCTTCCCCTCCCCGTCCAGATTGTCCACCCGGACATGTTTCAGGACCCGGAGGCTCATCCATGGGCTGACCACGAAGGCGACCAGAAGCGAGAAGAGCATCGCCGCCGAGGCGCCGATCGGAATGGGACGCATGTACGGACCCATCAACCCGGAAACAAAGGCCATGGGCAGGAGGGCGGAGATGACGGTAAAGGTGGCTAATATGGTCGGATTCCCCACCTCGTCCACGGCAGCCGTGGCTACGGGAATCCCGAACCCTTGACGTTTGAAATGGCGATGGATGTTTTCCACGACGACGATGGCGTCGTCCACAAGGATTCCAATGGAAAAAATAAGGGCGAACAGGGTGACCCGGTTCAGGGTATAACCATGGAGATAGTTGACCAGAAGCGTCAGGGCCAGCGTCACGGGAACCGCAACGGCCACGACCAGAGATTCCCGCCAGCCCAGGAACAGGGCGATCAAAATGATGACGGAGAGGGTGGCGATCAGCATGTGCTCCAGGAGGGTGTCGGATTTGTCCTTTGCCGTTTCCCCGTAATTCCTCGTCACCGTGACCTGCACGTCCCTTGGAATGAGCGTGCCCTTCAGGGCCTCCACCTTGCGGAGGGCTTCCCGGGCAACGACCGAGGCATTCGCCCCCTTTTTCTTCGCAATCGCAATGGTCACGGCCTC
>JAGVTI010000132.1 GCA_019136935.1 Deltaproteobacteria bacterium | reverse complement strand
TTAAAGAGCTCTTGTTCCCCTGCCGGGTTCCTCGGCGCGGCAGGACTCACGTCGTCCAGGCCCGGCTGCGCGATGATTCACCCCGCATCCCGCCGGGAAGAGATTGAATACACGGATGCATCTGCGGTCTTTGACCGCAGGCATCAATGGGTGGAAGTCCATGGCCGGTTCCTTCTCTCGCTTCAAAACAGAAGATTAACCGTTTTATGAACTCGCATGAAAAAAGTTACGCCCGTTCTTACCCCTGCGGTTTGGCTGGAATCAGCAGGGTGTCCTTGAAGGCCTGAGGTACGGAGACCACCCTTCCTTTCGCATAGTCGAAACAGAGCATGCCCGTGTTGGCCCGGGCCACTTCTTTCCCTGTCTGGACGTTCGTGATCCGGTAAAAAAGGTCGAACCCGTATTTGTTCAGATCCGACGCCGTCACGTCGATTGCCAGCAGGTCGCCGTAAAAGGCCTGGGAGAGGTAAGTAATGATGGAATCGACCATGATGATCCCGGCGCCGCCGATATCGGATTCCCGGAAACCGTATTGCCCGAGAAACTGCAGGCGGGCTTCGTGCATCAGCGACAGGACCGCGTCATTTCCCAGGTGATTGCCGTAATTGATATCACTGATGCGGACGGGGATTTCGGTCCTGAACAGAAAATGATCCGGGAGTTCCAGTTCGAGCCGTGACATGATTTACTGCTCCTCATGCGAATTCCGCGCCTGCCGTGTCCATAGGCGGTGCTCTTCCTTGAGATGCTCGATCAGGGTATTCAGTTTCCAATGCATGTTCTGCATGGTCAGACCGCAGAATATGGGCCGCCGGATTCCCTGTTCCGGAAAGCCGCGCAGGGCCGTGTCGATCTGATCCTGGTTGAAAGCGAGAAAAATGACGAGTTTGTCTTCTTTCTCCTCGAAGATGTCTTCCGGGCCTTTATCGAGAATATCGAGAACAACCCACTCTTCCTTTCCGGCGCCGCTGACCAGAAACAGGGATTCTTCCAACGCCCGGTCCAGGGCGGCCCTGATCGAGAAAGCATCTTCTTTGCCGTAACCGTAGATCAGAATGCCGATCGGATTTTTCATGTCGCGTCACTTCCTTGCCACGGGGCTGGAGAAATCTGTCCTTTCGGATGCGTAGTTATGGTGTACCTGTAAATAAAAGAGATTTGAAAAAAAAGCGATCATAGTTTATGAAGTTTCGTTTCAAATGGCAACTGAATTTGTGAATCGGGTGTGTTTGGATTTTTTCCGTATTCTCTGGCATTCCCGCCCGTAAGAGACTGTGTCGTAATGTCATTCTGAGGCGTCAGCCGAAGAATCTCTTGACAGGAACATGCCGGGATGATGAGATTCTTCGCTTCGCTCAGAATGACACCGCACAGTATATTGCGAATTATGACACGGCCTCTAAAGGGGAGGGAAAGGAAATTCTATGACCGGAACTTTTGTGAATTGCAGTGCCGTTCTGGCCGGCAGTTTGATCGGCCTTACGGTGGCGAAATACGCTTCCGAACGGATCCGGACCATCATGACCCAGGCCCTGGGCCTGGCCACCATGCTGATCGGTTTCCGTATGGCCGGCTCCGGCGGGGATGTCATGGTGACCGTCGGGTGTCTTCTGCTGGGAGGGATCCTGGGGGAGTGGATCAACATTGAAAAGTGGATTGAAAAGGGCGGTGAAAGGCTCAAAAAAGGCTTCGGGTCCGATTCGTCGACCTTTGTTCAGGGCTTTGTCACGGCGTCGGTCCTCTTCCTGACAGGGCCGATGACCATCGTCGGGTCCATCCAGGACGGTGTGGCCGGCGATGCCTCAACCCTTTATCTGAAAGCCATGCTGGATGGCGTGGCGTCGATCGCCTTCGCCTCCATCTACGGCGTCGGCGTCGCTTTTTCCGCCTTGTCCGTCCTGGTTGCCCAGGGGGGGCTGACGATCATGGCTTCCTACCTGCTTTTTCTGAAAGAGCCTCACATCCTGAACGCCGTTATTTCCACGGGAGGTATCCTGATCGTCGGCATCGGACTGAATCTGATGAAAATCACGAAGATCCGGGTGGGAAATCTCCTGCCGTCCCTTTTGCTGATCCTGGCTTGGTTTCTCCTGGCGAAATGATGTCCCGTTGCTCCTTTCAAAGTCTTTCCCCGGCCGATGCGGTATATTCAATCTCCCGGTGTGCCGGGGGAGGCAGGAAATTAAAAAGCTAAATTTCGCAGACAAGGTTTCCCAATTCCAGGGAAAAAACATCGTAATTGACGGAATAGTCGATGGGGCATTCGACGACCGCCGTCTTTCCCGAGGCGAATGCTTTCTCCAGAACCGCAGCCAGGTCATCCCCCTGTTTCAGCCGGTACCCGGCGATGCCGAAACTCTCCGCGTATTTTACGAAATCCGGGTTTCCATAGTCCATGGCAAAAGGAGGAAAACCCTTCTTTTGCTGTTTCCATTTGACAAAACCGTAGGCGTTATCGTTGAGGATCAATACCACCAGGGGGAGTTCACAGCGCAGAACCGTTTCCAATTCCTGGGAATTCATCATGAATCCTCCATCGCCGCAGACGGCGAGGACCCTTTTCCCCGGCATC
>JAGVTI010000048.1 GCA_019136935.1 Deltaproteobacteria bacterium | reverse complement strand
TCGTGTCGTCGCGGTATTTGACGTGAAGGTCGTAGTATTCCAGGGGAATGTCGAGATAGGGAAAGATCAGTTTTTCCTTGACGATTTTCCACATGATCCGGGTCATTTCGTCCCCGTCCATTTCCACCAGTGTGGTTTTAACCTTAATCTTCTCCATATGTTGTCGATCTCCTGATCATGTATTACTTTAACAATTGAACCCTCTCTAGGAACGCAGGTTCAGGGCACCCCCGGCGAGGATCATGGCCTTCTGCCGTTCCGACAGATCGTAAACGGCCTCGAATTCCAGGCCCTTGGTGATATCCTTGACGATGAGCGGACGGCTGCCGGTGATGATTTCCCGGATATCGGGAATTTCCAGGGTGTCTCCCTGGTCGATCCGGTCGTAATCCGCTTCGTTCCGGAAGGTGAGCGGGAGAATGCCGAAATTGATGAGATTCGCCGTATGGATGCGCTCGAACGACTTGGCGATCACGGCCTTCACCCCGAGGTACATGGGGCAGATAGCCGCGTGTTCCCGCGACGATCCCTGGCCGTAGGAGAGACCCGCCACGATAAGGTTGTGTTCGCCCCTGTCCCGGATTTCGGCGGCGCGTTTCGCGAAGGCCGCGTCGACGGTTTCGAAGACGAAATCGGCGTACCGGGGGATGTTGGAGCGGTACTTCATCCGGTCTCCGGCGGGGATGATGTGGTCGGTTGTGATCTTGTCGCCGACTTTGAGGGTCACCTGGCCCCGGATGGCGGCGGGAAGCCCCTCGTTTTTCGGCGGTGCGCCGATGTTCGGACCCCGGAGGATTTCCGCAGCCGCCCCTTCCGCCTCCGGTGCCGGCGGAATGATCATGCCGTCGTCGATATGGAAGCGTTCCGGCATGGTGACCTCGGGGTAGGGCATATTCAGATCCCGCGGATCGGTGAAGGTTCCCGTGATGACCGCCGCCGCCGCCGTTTCGGGGCTGACGAGATAAACCTGGGCGTCTTTCGTGCCCGAGCGGGCGAGAAAGTTACGGTTCGAGGTTCTAAGCGAGACCCCCGCGCTCTGGGGGCTCTGGCTGTTGCCGATGCAGAACCCGCAGGCATTTTCCATCAGTCTCGCGCCGGAGGCCAAGAGATCCGTCAGGTAGCCGTCACGGGACAGGTTTTCGAGGACCTGGCGGGAGCCGGGGGCGATGATGAAACTCACCCGGGGATGGACGACTTTCCCCTTGAGGATTTTCGCGACCGTGACGAGGTCCTTGTAGGAGGAGTTGGTACAGCTTCCCAGGCAGACCTGGTCGACGGGAATGTTCTCCATTTCCCTGACCGTGGCGATCTGGTCGGGGCTGTGTGGCTTGGCCGTCTGGGGGACCAGGTCGTTTAAGTGGATCGTGACCGTTTTGTCGTAAACGGCATCAACATCGGCCGCAAGCGGTGTCCAGTCCCCGGCCCGTCCCTGGGCTTCCAGGAATGTCCGGGTCATGTCGTCGCTGGGGAAGAGCGACGTCGTGACGCCGCATTCGGCGCCCATGTTGGTGATCGTTGCCCGCTCCGGCACCGTCAGGTGCGCCAGGGCGTTTCCGCCGTACTCGAAGATGCAGCCGACGTTCCCTTTCGTGGAGAAAATCTCCAGCACTTTCAGGATGATATCCTTGGCGGAGACCCAGGGAGGCAGTTTTCCCTCCAGGTTGATCCGGATGACCCGGGGGCAGGTGAGATAAAAGGGTTCTCCCGCCATGGCCAGCGCGACGTCCAGTCCGCCCGCGCCGATGGCGATCATGCCGAGGGCGCCACCCGTCGGGGTATGGCTGTCGGAGCCGATCAGGGTTTTTCCGGGTTTCCCGAAACGCTCCAGGTGCACCTGATGGCAGATGCCGTTACCCGCCCGGGAAAGGTAAACCCCGAACTTCCGGGCCGCCGACCGGAGGTAGCGGTGATCGTCTGCGTTTTCGAAGCCGATCTGAACGGTGTTGTGGTCGATGTAGCTGACGGAGAGTTCCGTTTTGACGCGTGGAATATTCATGGACTCGAACTGCAGGTAGGCCATCGTCCCCGTCGCGTCCTGCGTCAGGGTTTGATCGATCCGGATGGCGATTTCTTCTCCCGGAACGTAAGTCCCTCCTGCGAGGTGCTTTTCCAATATTTTTTCGGTCAAGGTTTTGCCCATGGCGATTCATCTCCCCTGGTACGACGATCTGCATGCCTGTTGGAAATTATCTTGCAGAAAAGGCAAATCGTGGATTGAAGCTAGGAACACTATAAAATGGCGCGGAATAAATCAATCAAAAAAATCAATTACTGCCTGAGGCCGCCGTCTTCAGGGGCACGGCCAAAGCAGCATTCAGAGGCAGAAGCGTCAACCCGCCCCGGGTGAACGCGTCCTTTTGGGTGTGGAAAAGGTCCAGCAGCATGTCGATCCCCGCAGGTTCGTTACCGTTTCCGTGAACGAGGATGATGCTTCCTTCCACGGGCGTCTCGCCCTTGGCAAGCCAGGCCCGGCTGCCCACGGGAATGAGGGAGAGGGCCTTCAGCCGCCGGATCAGGTCGCAGTTCGAGACGAGTCCCGGAAAGCGGAAAAAGACGGATGGGACAAGATCGTGTTCGAGAAGCAGGATTTCCGTGGAGAGAATCTCTTCCTCGAAATTCGTACCCGGCGTCAGGAGAAAGGTTTCGTCCAGGGCTTTGTCCCGGTCGTAGGGATGGTTGTAGGAATGGTTTATCCAGGTTATCCGAAGCTTGCGTTCCCGCACCTGCCCGATGAGCCACTGGAGTTCCTCCTCGTGCCGGTCGGCCCAGACTCCGGTGACGGCGAGGCCGACCGGGGCGGGTTCCCCGCGGTCCCTCCATAAATCGATCAACCCTTCAAAGAGTCTTTTTTCGAAGGGCATCACGGAAGGGCACAAATCGACGGTCAGAAAAGAGCCGCAAACGGACGTGTCCGATTCGGTCAAGCCGTCATTCTGCAAGGGGCAGGGAAGGGCCGTATGCCTTGACAGAGCCTTGTGAAAGGGGGTAGCGCTCAGCGAACTTTCTTCGACAGGGGCCTTGAAATCGATCCGGCCGGCCGCCATCTCGCTCGTTTCCAGCGTGTCTGGATCGATCGCCAGGATTTTAGCCGCGCCGTTCCGTTCGAAAGTGCGGAAGGCGATCAGGGTATGCCCGTCGAGCAGAAACGGTTGAAAGACAGCCTGGTAACGCGCGATGGAGCCCCCGGCGGAAAAAACGCCTTGGGGAAGCGACAACAGGAGGGAACAAAAGAGAAATAGGAGGGGGAGAAGCCGTTTTATAGCTTATCCTCCAGTTCCTTCAAACGAACGGCCTTGATAAAACGCTTGTTGTAATAAGGTGCGTTAAGATTGTCGATTCTGACTTCCCGGTGCCGGCCGGCGGCCGCATGGACAAACTGATCGTTGCCGATATAGATGCCGACGTGGCTGATGTAGCGGCGTGTATTGAAGAAAACCAGGTCTCCCACGGCCAGCTGCTCCCGGGAAACTTTCTGTCCCACCCGGGCCTGTTCACGGGCGGTTCTGGGAAGATTGATGTCGAAAATAGAATAAATCCGCTTTACAAAGGCCGAACAGTCCAGGCCTTTCAGGGAAACGCCGCCGAAGCGGTAGGGCGCGCCGAGAAACCCCTTCGAGATTTTAACCAGGAGATCCCGTTCCTTCGAATCATCCCATTTGCCTAAGAAACGGGGCGCGGGTTCTTCCCCTTCCCCGGTCAGATCGGTCTCCGGATCATCGGCCGGGTTTTCGATCTCTTCCAGGTCGTCCAGGTTGAAATGTTCCGCTTCCGATACCTCCTGCGGCGGTTTGACGGGTTGCGGATAGGAAAGGGCCAGCTTCTGTCCCGGGCGAAGCCGGGTGCTTTTGACACGGTTGATCGCCTTCAGGTCGGATACGGAAACTCCTGTCTTCTTGGCGATTTTGACGAATGAGTCGCCTTTACGGACGACGTAGGTCGCGCTTTTGGATGCTTTCGGTTTGGAAATACGACAGGATTTATCCTGTTTTTTATCTTGCTTCGCGGGGATGATCAGAACCTGGTTGAGACGGAGAGCGTTGCTTTTGAGATGATTGGCTTTTTTCAGGGACTGCACGGAAACCTGGTATCTTTGTGAGATGCCTGAAAGGGTGTCCCCTTTCCTTATCCGGTATGTCTCTGATGAAAAGCTGTCAATTGGCGTAAAACAAATAAGGAACAGAGTAAAAAGTCCCAACAAAAAAACGATACGCCGAGCCTTCATGAAATTCCTCCTCTTGGGTATTCGGGGACTTCACTACTTCGGTCGTATTGTGCACTTGAATAAAGAACGGCACACGACTGCCCGTGCTTGTACCGAAAAAAACAGGGTAAGTCAAACATTTTTTCCTTTTTTAGAGTTTCCGGGAAAAGAATCTCCCGCAGGGGCGGGACGAAAGGGTTGATTTACATTGATTTTAGCGATATAGACGGGCCTCGATAAACGGGGATTACTTACAGAACAAGATGGTCGAAGGTGGTATAAATAATGAGTAAGGCAGGTGTTACGTGGTTGAAATGGGCGGCCATCCTTTTGAGCGCGATTTTTTTGGTCAGCATTGCCGTCTATTTCTTCTATCCGGATGTATCGGTCCTGAAAAAAAAGAACCCGAAAGTCACGGCCTTCATGAAATACCGCATGGAGGAATGGCGGCACAAGGGGAAAAAAATCAAGGTAAGACAGAAGTGGGTTCCCTTGAAACGCGTTTCCCCCTACGTTATCAAGGCGATCATCATTGCCGAGGACGACAAATTCTGGTCCCACGAGGGGTTTGATTTCGAGGCCATGCAGGAGGCCATGGAAAAAAACCTGAAGAAAAAGAAGTTCAAGGCCGGCGGCAGCACGATCAGCCAGCAGTTGGCCAAGAATCTGTATCTGTCTCCCTCCAAGAATCCCATCCGCAAGATCAAGGAAGCGATTCTCACCTGGAGACTGGAGGGGAATCTTTCAAAAAGGCGGATTATCGAAATTTACGTCAATGTCGCCGAATGGGGCGAGGGAATTTTCGGCGTCGAAGCTGCGGCGAAGCGCTACTTCGGAAAAAGCGCCGCCGCCCTTTCCGCATATGAAGCAGCCAGGCTGGCCGCCGTTCTTCCGAATCCCAGGCGCTTCAATGCCGGGGGGGATTCCCGCTATGTCAGGAAGCGGGCGGACCTGATCTATCGGATCATGGTGAAAAGGGGAATCGTCATTCCGGAATACGAGGAGTTGATGAGCCAGCCCGAGGACATGACGCCGGAAGAGGCGGAGCAGCTGGAAGAACAGATTGAATCGGGGGGCACCGCCGTGCAGGAAAACGCCGAAGTCCCTCCGGCGGCCGGCGAAGCTCCGGAGGGGCCTGAAGCGCCGCCTCCGGCCGACGGGTCTGCTCCCGCGCTTCCGGCGATGCCCCCGGAACCCGTTCCGGCCGATCCATGATGATAAGAAGCCGGGAGAAGCCGGCGGTGTCATCCCGAGTCCGGGAATGAACTCCGCGAAGGAGCGGATATGACAGGGAACGATTCCGCCGTCGGCGCTTCTTGGAAGGACGGAAACGGACTTCTTGCGGGGCCGTCAAACCTCGGGCGGATCGGCCTGTGCGCCGGCCGGCCGGATCAACTTCCGCCGCATCGTTTCCAGAAGCGCCAGGGGCGGCCGATCATGGAAAATGCCGGTTGAAACGCCATGGGCCGGGTCCATTCCACGGATGAATAAGTAGTAAACGCCGCCGAAATGATCCTCGTAGCGGTATCCCGGAACCCGTAACGCCAGATATTGATGCAGGGCCAGGGCGTAGAGGTGATACTGAATAAAGTATTCCCCTCCGTCCATCACTTTGAGCAGTTCGTCTTGTCCGTAATTCTGGATTCGGCGTCCAAGATGGTTCGACTTCCAGTCCGCCAGGTAGAAGCGATCCTCGAAGCGGAAGATCAAGTCGATGAAGCCCTTCAGGTAGCCTTCCAGGGGACTGAAACGGAGACGCTCCGTGCAGCGGAGCCCCGGTGCCTGGGACAGGCGGGAATCCGGCATGGCGGCGCCTTTCCGGAAAATCCGGTCCAGGTCTTCCGGAGAAATGCGCCGCAGAGGGAAATAGAACGCAACTTCGTTCAGCCGGTTTTGGTTCGCGATGGCGGACAAGGTCAGAAAACGCTCTGCACCGCCCGGCATGGGCAGGGGGGTGGCGGTGACCTTTTTCACCATGTCCAGGACGGCGGGAAGCCAGCGGGCCTCGTAACCGTACTGGGAGAGTTTATCCGCGACGAGGTTCCGTGCTTCCGCGGGGTCGTTTCCGCGGTAATCGATTTTCTCAAGGATATCGTGGAGGAAGATGCCCGCTTTCGTGCCGGCCGGGAATTCGAACATGTCCGGGGAATCCGGACCGGCGGCGATTCTTGTCCCGGGTTCTTCTTCCGGCGCGGGTTCCATTTCCCTCCGCATTGCAAGATCGTCGTCGGCAGGCCCCTCCTGCCCGAAGCGATCCGCAGTGAGAGAGGTGTAACTGGCGATTTTCCAGGAAGAATCGATTTTCCCGCTGAAATGCCGGCAGTTGAGCGTTTCGGAAGAGGCCGCCGGCTGGTAGGGCTTTTCGTCCGCGACGGGCAGCGGGCTGATTTGAATGGTATTTCCGGAAGCGCGGGCGAAGCTTTCCAGGTCCTGCAGAAATTCGTCGCGGCTCAACGAGCGGTAACGCTCCCGGGCTGATTGGACGAGTCCGGTTTCCACCTGCTCCGGCCCCTGATGAAACAGGTAGGCGGGACCCGAATAGGGGGCATTCCGGATCCGGCCCCACACACAGCAGGTGCGGTGCCTCGCCCGGGTCAGGGCGACGTAGAGCAGGCGTATATCCTCGGCCAGGGACTCCTCTTCGTAAAGCCGGCAATGGTCTTCAAAATCGGGGGAACCCAGGTCCAAAACCGGGGCGTAGAATTGCTCAGGGGCGTGGTACAGGACATGATCCCGTTTTTTCCCCCGTTCCGTGTTCCCCCAGAAAAAAGGGCAGATGACGATCGGATATTCGAGGCCTTTGCTTTTATGGATCGTGACGACTCTTACGGCCTTCTCGCCGCGTTCCAGGCGAAGTTCGTACTCTTCCGGATGGGTTTCCTCCGAACCGATCCGGTCGGTTAGCCATTGGATCAGGTCGTGCATGGCCAAATGCCCGGCCGTTTCCGCCTGGTGGAGAAGTTCCCCGATGTGCAGCAGGTTTGTCAGGCGTCGTTCACCCCCGGTCAGGGTCAATATTCTTGAGGGGATGTGCCCGCTTTCCAGGAAGGACCGGAACATCCGGATAAAACCGCGGCTCAGCCACAGGGTGTGGCAGGTGTGGAAGTTAATAAGGATGTCCTCCCATCCGGCTTCGTTTTGAGAGAGTTCCGGAAGATCGTCCCCGTTTCTCCCCATGATGTCGGTAAGGAGAGCGGCCCGGACCAGGCCCGGGTTTTTCGGCTCCGACACGGCCAGGAGGATTCTGCGGACGTCTTCGGCTTCGGGAGAGTCAAAGACGCTTTCCCGCGAGGAAACGACATGGGGGATGTTCCATCGGACCAAGGCGTCGCGCATGATGTCCGCTTCCCGGTTCGTTCTGACGAGAATGGCGATATCCTCCGCCTGGAGAGGTCTTTCCCCGATTCGTGCCCGCCCTTCGGAACCGAGCCGGATCAGGCGGGCGGTTTCTGAGGCGACGGCGGCGGAAACACGCGGGTAAAGGGCCGTCTTCGAAAGGCCCCCGGGGTCGGCATTTCCTGAAGGAGCCGTCCCTTCGTCCCGCTGTTCCGCATTTTCCTCCGGGATGAGCCACCAGTGAAAAGGCGCCTCGTTTCGTCCGTCGATGACGAGAAATTCCCGGTTGGGTTTGTCGGCGGCGCAAAGGGGCTGATACCGTATTTCATCGTACAGGAAAGGTTTCTCGGCCCTTCCGAACAGGGTATTGACGGCTTCCAGCAAACCCGGCTCGGATCGCCAGTTGTTCTGTAATGTATAAATCCGGTCCATGGCCCGGCAGGCCTCGATATAGGCGAAGATGTCCGCCCCCCGGAAGGCGTAAATCGCCTGTTTCGGGTCGCCGATCACAAAAAAAGGACCCTGCCTGCCGTTTTCTTTCGAGAGGAACAGGGATTTGAAGATGGTGTACTGGACGGGATCCGTGTCCTGGAATTCATCGATCAGGACGGCCTTGAAACGGTTCCGGATTTTCCGGGAGAGATCCCGCCCCTGATCCGTTTGAAGGGCACGATAGAGGCGGTTCAAAAGATCGTCGTAGGTAAGGACGTTCCTCCGTTGTTTGCGAAGGGAAAGCTCCGTCTCGGCCTGGCGGATTATTTCGGCCCGGAGAAAAAGAAGATGATCCTCGAAAAGCCTGCCGAGCGCCTCCGCCTGGTCGTAAAAACGGCCGGCGAGCTGAAAGAAGGGGTGCTCCGGCGCCTCGTAACCCTTGTTGAGGCTGGCCCCGATCTTATTCGCCGTGATTTTTTCAAATCCCTTCATCAAGGGGAAAGGAACCGTTGCCCGGGTGAAGAATTCCTCCAGGGCTTCCAGGAGGGGGGGGACGTTTTTGCCGTAAATCCTCCTGTTGAGGCCCGGCCGGCGTAATCGTTCCCCGACGGCTTCCTTCTCCGCGTTCCAAAGAGACGTCAGATCGCGGAACAGGGAGCGGTAAAGACGGATTTCGTTATGCATCCGGTCCGGGTCCTGCGGAGCCGCTTCCGGGACGAGGGTGACGGTCGGGCCGGAGCGGGCTTTCTGCAGCAGATCGAGGTAATAATCGGGTCCTAGGCGCCGTTCCAGGCTATAGGCGACAAATTCACGGGGAGCCTCGTAAAAATGCCGCCGCCAGAAATCCTGGGCGAATTCGCTCTTGATCGTATCTTCGTCCGGAATCAATTCCGTGTCGAACAGGGCGCCGCTTTCGAAGGCGTGCTCCTGGAGCATGCGCCGGCAGAAGCTGTGGATGGTGAAAATAGCCGCTTCGTCGAAATCGCGGATGGCCGCTTTGAGGAGGCGACGGGCCCGGTCTTCCCGCCTCGCCCGGCGTATCTTCTGAATGAGACCGCCCGAAAAAGGATCGTCCCCTCTCCCCTGAAGAAGGGTCTTTTCCGTTTCGACGAGACGCCGGCGAATCCGGTCCCTCAGCTCTTCCGTGGCGGCAATCGTGTAGGTGACGACAAGAATGTCCCGGGCGCAGAGTTCCTTCTCCACAACCAGGCGGACGAAGAGTCCGACGATGTTGTGGGTTTTCCCCGTTCCCGCGCCGGCCTCGATCAGGTTTGATCCTTCGAGGGGGGCGTCGAGAAGATCGAAGACCGTCATAAGACCCCCGATTCCGAATCCTTGCAGGAAAAGTCCATCACCGGCTCAGCTGGAGCGAATCCGTGACGCCCAGGGCGTCGTAGATCTTGAGCGTTGCCGACGATTGGTTCAGGGTGTAGAAATGGATTCCCTGGATATCGTTGTCGATCAGGTCCCGGACCTGTTCCGTCGCCCAGTGGATACCGACGTTTTCCACGTGCCTGTCATCCTGAGCCCGGTAGACCGCCTTCAGCAGACGGGCGGGAAACCGTGTGCACGCCGCGAGTTCGGCCATGCGTTTCATGCCCTTGAGCGACGTGATGGGCATGATGCCCGCGATCACGGGGACATGGATATGGGCGAGGATGCACCGTTCGCGGAAATCGTAGAAGTCCCGGTTGTCGAAGAAGAGCTGGGTGCAGATGTAGTCGGCCCCGGCATCGACCTTTTCCTTAAGGAAGTCCATCTCTTTCAGCCGGTTGGGCGTTTCCGGGTGCCCTTCGGGATAACCGGCGACGCCGATTCCAAAATCGGGGAAGTTGTGTTTGATAAAGGCAACCAGTTCGGAGGCGTGGGCGAAACCGCCGGGACACGTTTCGAAGCAGGCCTGCCCGGCCGGCGGATCGCCCCGGAGGGCCATGATGTTCCGGATACCGCGGTCGTGATAGCGCCTCAGTATTTCGAGGATTTCCGCTTGGTTTGAACCGACGCAGGTCAGGTGCGACACGACGGTCAGGCTGGTTTCCTCGCGGATGCGCAAGACCAGGTCGTGGGTCAACTCCCGTGTGGAGCCGCCGGCACCGTAGGTCACGCTGACGTAGGACGGTTTCAGGGGAATGAGGTCCCGGATGGTCCGGAAAAGGCGCTCCGCGCCCCCAAGGTCTTTCGGGGGGAAAAACTCGAAGCTGAAACTGATTTTCTGACTGTCGAGAATTTTGGCTATGTGCATGCGGGCTTCACCTGGTCAACGAAAATGGTTATTCTTTCGCACAAGGACGGTTTAAGGTCAAGTTTGAATCTCAATTCCCTGTGCCGGGGAAAGCTTCCCGGAAATAAGTGGCGAGAGCGTTCCCTGTTCGTGACCCTATAAGCTATCGTTTGAACCCCTGTGTGCTCTCCTGTGTTTCGCCGCAGAAATCATGTTCTTCTTTCGCAGTTATTGGATGTTCATGAGCTGGTTGTTTTTTAACAGGAAACTCGGTATGGTCGAATACCGGGACAGGAATCTGCGCCAAATTCTTTCCGACCGGGACGGGTTGACGTCAGAATCGGAAATGGCTTCGGAATACGTCGCATTTTTTCACGGGTTTGCTTTGACTTGAAGGTTGATCCGCGATATTTTTGATCCGGGCAAAAATCGGCAAACGATGTTTCAGGGGATGTGCGGTTCTTGCCGGGCCCCTGATCTGCGGGGTGACAGGTTCTTCCCATGTTGCGACTGGAAATTCCTTTCCGGGAACCGGCAGGAAATCGGCCGGAGCATGATGACCTTCGGGGGGCCGGCTCAGAAACTCGAAAAAGGGAAGCAGGATGATTCGCGAACATTTCAATGTCTTGATCATCGGTTCAGGTCCTGCCGGACTGTTCGCCGCCATCCGGCTTGAGAGCCTGGGGGTGAAAAAGATCGCGATAGTGGATCGCCGCCGATATCCGGCCGGGGGGTTGCTGAATGACGGAAAGCTGAATTTCGACCATCGCATCGGTATCGATCTCGATGAACTGCAAATCACCGCGGATACGGCGCAGCGCCTGATCGGGCAGATCAAGGCCATTTTCATC
>JAGVTI010000147.1 GCA_019136935.1 Deltaproteobacteria bacterium | reverse complement strand
TATTCTTCGACAATCTCCGTCCCGATGCCGCGATCGGTGAACATTTCCAGCAGAACCGCATGTTTCAGGCGCCCGTCGACAATATGGGCCTTGCCGACGCCGCCCTTCAACGCCTTCAGACAGCACTTCACCTTGGGAAACATGCCCCCCTTGATGATGCCGCTATCGATCAGGTTCAGGACGCGCTCCCGGTTCATCGTATTGATCAGTTCGGCATCGGCATCCAGCACTCCCGAAACATCGGTCAGCAGAACGAGTTTTTCCGCTTTCAGCGCGGACGCGACCGCCCCCGCCACGAGGTCGGCGTTGATGTTGTAGGTCTCTCCGGCCGCCCCGACCCCCGTCGGCGCGATAACCGGAATAAACCCGTCACGCGCCAGGGAATGAATCAGTTCGGCGTTGATCGAGGTCACCTTCCCCACCAGCCCGATGTCGATAATCTCGGGGGGCGTATCCTTGGCCTTTTCGGCGCTCAGGTAATACTTTTCCGCCTGGATCAGGTTCCCGTCCTTTCCGCTCAGGCCGACGGCCTTGCCGCCGTGACGGTTCATCATGCCGACGATTTCCTTGTTCACGGACCCCACGAGAACCATTTCCACAATGCTCATCGTTTCCTCGTCCGTCACCCGCATCCCCTGGATAAACTGGGAGTCCTTCCCGACTTTTTTCAGGAAACTCCCGATCTGGGGGCCGCCGCCGTGGACAACCACGGGATGGATTCCGATATATTTCATCAAAACCAGGTCCCGGGCAAAGCTGTCTTTCAGAACATCGTCGACCATGGCGTGCCCGCCGTATTTGACGACGATGGTTTTATTATAAAAACGCCGGATATAAGGCAGGGCTTCCAGCAGAATGTCGGCCCGCTCCATCGAGATTTCAACGTTCGTCATCTTTTCCCTTCTCTTCCCTTCCTTGATTTTTCACTCGCCATCATGGAGCCGGCCGAAGGTTCTCGGCCCTTCAATATTGACGGCCCCGTAAAATGTCCGTTGTTCCCCTCCCCCGGCGGCTGTGTCGTAACCGGAGTCCGGGGCATTTCGACCGCTAACAGACAGAAACCGGGCATGACGCCACGGCCTCTTTGTTCAGGATGACCCGGAACCGATTCCCCATGCGGCACCGCCTTGCTGCCGGCCTTAAAGGATGTACCGGCTCAGGTCCTCGTCCTCGATGATGTCGTTCAGTTTCTCCCCGACGTAATTTTCGTCGATCACGATCTTCTTTTCTTCCATGTCCGGCGCGTCGAACGAGATGTCCTCCAAGAGGTTCTCCATGATCGTGTAAAGCCTTCTCGCACCGATGTTCTCCGTCCGTTCGTTCACGAGGGACGCGTACTCCGCGATTTCGGCGATCGCATCTTCCGTAAATGAAAGTTCGATCCCTTCCGTCGCCAGCATTTCGATATACTGCTTTACCAGGGCATTGCTCGGTTCCGTCAGGATCCGGATAAACTCCTCCTTACCCAGGGAATTCAGCTCGACTCGAATAGGAAAGCGGCCTTGAAGCTCCGGGATAAGATCCGAAGGTTTGGATCCGCTGAATGCGCCGGCCGCGATGAAGAGGATATGATCCGTCATGACCATTCCGTATTTCGTATTGACGTTCGAGCCTTCGACGATGGGCAGGAGATCCCGCTGAACCCCCTCGCGGGAAACGTCGGGTCCCTGTCCGCCGTCGGCGCCGACGATCTTGTCGATTTCATCGAGAAAGATGATCCCGGACTGTTCCACCCGGTCAAGGGCGATCCGGGTCACCTTCTCCATATCGACAAGACGCTGGGCCTCCTCTTCTTCGAGAATGTCCATTGCCTCGGGAACTTTCATCCGGACCTTCTTCTTTTTCTGCGGAAAGAGATTCCCGAACATCTCCTTGATATTCAGGCCCATATCCTCGACGCCGGAAGACGAGAAGATCTCGATCATCGGCCCCTGCCTCACCTCGGAGGTTTCGATGTCCACCATGCGGTTATCGAGGCGCCCCTCCCGCAGCAGCTTTCTCAGTTTTTCCCGGGTGGTGTCCGAAACGGGGACGGACTCCACCGTCGTGTACTGCTGGGACTCCTGGATATCCACAATTCTGTCTTCCGGGCCTTCCGGCTGCCGCAAGGGAAGAAGAATATCCAGGATTCTCTCCTCCGCGATCTCGGCGGCTTTCGCCCGCACCTTTTCCTGTTCTTCCAGGCGAACCGTGTTGACGGTCAACTCCACGAGGTCCCGGATCATCGACTCGACATCGCGTCCGACATACCCCACTTCGGTGAATTTCGACGCCTCGACCTTGAGAAAGGGCGAATTATCGAGTTTCGCCAGGCGCCTGGCAATCTCCGTCTTTCCGACTCCCGTCGGGCCGATCATGATGATATTTTTAGGGGAAATTTCTTCCGCCAGTTCTTCCCGGACATTCTGCCGGCGCCAGCGGTTCCGCAGGGCGATGGCAACGGCCCTTTTCGCTTCGTTCTGCCCGATGATATGCTGATCCAACCTCTCCACGATCATTCGTGGGGTCAATTCATCCGATGACATGTTTTTCTAACCTTTTGATCCTTTCGTCTTTCCTTTGGCACTCTTCTGGTTCTGAGGCGCTTCCTCAGGCAGGT
>JAGVTI010000082.1 GCA_019136935.1 Deltaproteobacteria bacterium | reverse complement strand
TCTTCGGCGTCTGAGCGAAGAAACGGGGAAAATGCTGAACTGCCTGAAGATGAAAAGCGACTGTGACGAAGAAATCGATGCAGCCCAAAAGATCAAGGCGGAATCCGACCAGCTTGTCCTGGTTGCCTTAAAGGAGATATACCGGCGAAAAAATCCCGATCAGGAGGAAATCCTGACGATGATGCAATGGACCCAGATCTACGACCGCATCGAGGAAGCGATCGGCCGCCTGGATCGCCTGGTCCACGTGATCGAAGGGATCATGTTGAAATATGCCTGACCTCCCTTTTTTTCTCATTCTGACGCTTCTTCTTGCCCTGTTTTTTGCCTTCAGCAATGGTGCCCGTGACAGCGGCAACGGGATCACGACGCTGGTTTCCACGCGCGTCATGCCTCCCCGGCTGGCCGTGATGCTGTGTGCGGGGATGAACCTTCTGGGGGCGCTTTTAGGAACGGAAGTCGCCTTGACCGTTGCGGGTGGTCTTGCCCGCATGGAGGCGATGGCGGATTGCCGGATCCTTGCTCTTTCCGCCCTGGCAGGGGCGATGATTTGGAACGGCGTGACCCGTTTCCTGGACCTTCCTTCATCCTCGTTTCACGGCCTGATCGGAGGTTTCTGCGGTGCCGCCGTGGCCTGCAGCGGCTGGGATGCCCTGAATTACGAGGTGATCTTCCGGAAAGTTCTTCTGCCTTTATTCTTTTCTCCTTTAGGGGGGTTTCTTCTGAGCTTTCTGCTGATGGCCGTCCTGGTCAGGCTGTGCCTGGATGTTCAGCCGCGATGGGGGGATCACCTGTTTCGGAAGCTGCAGATCGCCTCTTCCGGCTTCATGGCCTTTTTTCACGGCATGAACGATGCACAGAAGGCCATGGGGATCATCACCCTCGCCCTGTTCGCCTTCCAGAGGATTCCCGTTGGAGAGGTTTCCTGCTGGGTCAGGATCGCCTGCGCGTCGGCCATGGCCCTGGGAACCGTTTACGGGGGCCTGAAGATCATCAGAACCCGTAACTATTCGATGTTTGAAATGGAATCCGTCCACGGCTTCGTATCCGGTCTGTCGACGGCAACGGTCACCCTGATCGCTTCGCTTTGCGGCGCACCGATCAGCACGACCCATGTCTTTGCCCTGGCCATCGTGGGAGGCGGTTCGTCCAAGCGTCTTTCCGCCGTCCGTTGGGGTATTGCCAGAAGCATGATGGTTGTCTGGCTGTTGACCATTCCCGCCGCCGCCATGGTGGGGGCTTTGGTGTTTCTTGCCCTGGAAATGATATGATCGATTGTTTTCCCTTCACGCCGTGTGGAAAGGAAAAGATTTCCTTTTAACCGTCCGGGAACAAAACACTTCTCCATGGAAAACAACCCTTTTAAATCGTAAAATGACATATTATAATCAAGTAGGATCGGCAACGGCCGGACCGATGCTGAATCGGGGGCATTTCGGCCGTTTTCGCGACGGCGGGATCAGAGAAAGAAGGAGGATGCGATGGCCACGATAAGAAAAGTTCCCGAATTACCCTGGCGGGCAATGATTGAAAGCGCTTTCTATGCGAATTCCGTGAGAAAGGTCTCCATGGCGGAACTTTACTATCATGCCACCCGGCAGCCGGAAGTGTTCATGACGTCGGAGCCCATGTACAAACCGGAGCACTTCGGTCTTCCCCCCGGAGCGAAGATCCTCGTTTCCAATGACGGCGGCATTTTCGGCCGGACCGCCCGGGCCAGGCGGCTGGTCAGAACCTTCGACAAGGCTGACCGGGACAAGTACATGAGTATCCTGGCCGAAGCGACGTACCAGCTCAACAAACGGTCCTGTCTATGGCTGGAGGGGATTATTGGCCTCCATCCCACTTTCATGGTCAAGGCCCATCTCCTGAGTCCTGAATCGGATGCCAAAAACATGCTTGACTGGGGCTTCAATTTCTTTCCCTTCATGCCCCCCTGGTCGGAGCTTTACGAAACGTCGCGGGTTCTCAACGAACCGGACATCATGATCCTCGTCGATCCGGAGTGGACCCACAAGGAGTTCAAAGACGGCCTCGTCGTCATCGATGAAATCGAGAACTGCATCGCCATTTTAGGGTTGCGTTATTTCGGCGAGAGGAAGAAGGGGACCTTGACCATGGTCTGGAATATCGGGGTCCGGAACAACATGGTCGCCTGCCATGGAGGGATCAAGGAGATCGGGGGGAAACCCCCAGTCGCGGTTTTCGGCCTCTCCGGATCGGGTAAATCCGCGATTACCAACAGCCACGACCATGCCGGGACTCTCCATGAAGTCGAGGTGGTGACGGTCATTCATGACGAGGCCTTTCTCATCGACCTGGAGCATAATCTCAGCATCGCTTTGGAGCCCTCGCTTTTCGACAAGACCGATGCCCTGGAATTCGGCGATTCCGTCACCTGTTACTTCTATTCCGCCCAGAATGTCGCCGTGACGCAAGTGTCCGAAGGGGTCAGGAAAATTGTCGGCCGGGATATCCGGAATGAAAACGGGCGTTGTCTGAAATCGAGGGACATGTTCAACCATGCCAACTCCTGTCCCAAGCCCGGCATCGTGATCTGGCTCCAGAAAGATTCGAGCCTGCCCCCCATCTGTAAAATGGCCGTCGGAATGGGCGCCTCTCTCAGTACGATGCGGGCCAAGGGGGTCGAAAACGTCGACCCGAAAGAACTGGACAAACTGGTCATCGAACCCTTTGCCAATCCTTTCCGGGTCCATCCCCTCGTCGTGGATTGCCAGCAGTTCAAGAAACTGTTCAAATCCGGTTGCGACTGCTATATCATGAACACCCATGCTTTCGGTCTGTCCGATCAGCTGATCGATATTCCCAAGGAGCTTTCCCTGTCCATTGTGACGGAACTTTCCCGGGGAAATATCGAATGGAGGGACTGGAAAATGTTCCAGGGGTTGCAGATACCCAGAAATGGAAACGATTTGTTCGGGACTTCGTATGACAGGAAATACAAGCCGACGAAAAACCGGGATTATCTGGTTTACCTCCGGGACAGGATGCAGG
>JAGVTI010000084.1 GCA_019136935.1 Deltaproteobacteria bacterium | reverse complement strand
CTTTGGCAGCCGTATATTCGGCGTTTTCCGACAGATCACCGTGTCCTCTTGCTTCCTCGATGTCCCGTATATTTTCGGGTATGGCGACCGTCTTGAGTTGTTCGAGCTCTTTCTTGAGTTTCTGGAAACCGATTTGGGTGATGGGCATTTTGGCCATGATCCGCTCCATTCCTGTCATTCATTCAGAATTCGTTTAATCGAGAAAGCATCCTCTGTCAAGGAGATTCAGCTGCCGGAGCCGCCTTTCACAGGGTCTTTCCAGGAATTTTCGTGACTTGCCAACATCCCTGAAGTGTGTTACGGAAAAATACCTGCAGACAATTAAGCACGTTATATCCATGGGGACGAGTGATGATCGATCAGTATAAAAGGGACATAAACTATTTAAGAATATCCGTTACGGATCGCTGCAACCTGAGGTGTCAATATTGCGTGCCCAAAGAGGGGTTTTCCCTGATCGGGCATGACGATATTCTCCGTTACGAGGAAATCATCCGGGTGGTGATGATCGCCGTAAAAATGGGGATCAAGAAGGTGCGGATTACGGGAGGGGAGCCCCTGGTCCGCAGAGGGGTGATCGATTTTATCGCGACGTTGAATCTGATCGAGGGGATCGAGGATATCAGTCTGACCACCAACGGCATCCTCCTCGAAGAAGCGGCGGAGCGTCTTTCCGCGGCAGGCATACGGCGGATCAATATCAGCCTTGATTCGCTTGATCCGGAAAAGTACAGCCGCATTACACGGGGCGGCGATATCCATGCGGTTCTCAGGGGGATTCAGAAGGTCCACGAGATGGGTTTTTCTCCGATCAAAATCAATATCGTCGCGATCAAGGGATTCAACGACGATGAAGTGCTCAAGTTCGCCGAATTGACCCTCGACAAGCCCTATCAGATCCGGTTTATCGAACTGATGCCCCTGGGATTTGCCGGCATGGAAAACCTGGGGAAATTTTTATCGAACGATCTGATCAAGGAAGAAATCGGACGTCACTACGAATTGGAGCCCCTGGAAGGGGACCGCGGGAAGAGCGACGGGCCGGCGGATATGTGCCAAATCAGGGGCGGTGCAGGAAAAATCGGTTTTATCAGCCCGGTCAGTCACCACTTCTGTCATTCGTGCAACCGCCTGAGGCTGACCGCCGACGGCCATCTGCGGGCATGCCTGCTCCTCGACGATGAAATCGACTTGCGGGGTCCCCTGCGGACGGGCTGTACAAACAGGGATCTGGAGGCGCTGCTCAGGGCGGCTGTTGAGAAAAAGCCGGTGGGGCATCAGATTAACGGTGAAGAACGGCATATGAAAAAATGCCTGAAGGAGATGACATCGATCGGGGGGTAATGACCGTAGCGGGCCGGAACGACATCGGTTCATGCTTTTGCAGAACGCGGGAGGGGGTTTCCTCCTGCACGGGCGGGGAAGGGAGAACGTCATCATGCCGCGGGAAGCGCTTTTTTATGAGAGGTTGGAAAACAGGGGCGTCCGATGCCGTCTCTGCGGTCATCATTGCCATATCAAACCCGACGCCCGGGGGGTCTGCGGCGTGAGAGAAAACCGGGACGGGACATTATACAGTCTCGTTTACGGCAAACTGATCGCCGAAAATGTCGATCCCATTGAAAAGAAGCCCCTTTTCCATGTCCTGCCTGGTTCCAGATCCTACTCCATCGCCACGCCGGGATGCAACTTCCGCTGCGCATTCTGCCAGAATCATGAGATATCCCAGGCACCGGCCCGCAGGAAACTGATCATCGGCCGGGACACCACCCCGGAGGAAGTTGTGGAACGCGCGTTGACGACCGGTTCCCAGTCCATTGCCTATACCTACACGGAACCGACCGTTTATTTTGAATTCGCCTATGACTGCTGCCGCCTGGCCCATGAAAAGAACATCCGGAATGTATTTGTTTCCAACGGGTATATGTCGGAAGAAGTTGTTGATTTTGCGGCTCCTTTTCTGGATGCGATCAATGTCGATCTCAAGGCCTTTTCCGAAGAATTCTATAAAAAGCAGTGCGGCGCGGCGCTCCAACCGGTGCTGGATACTCTGAAGAGGTTGAAGGAACGGGGTGTCTGGGTGGAGATTACCACACTGGTCATTCCGACGCTTAACGACGACCCGTCCGAATTGAGGCAGCTGGCGGGCTTTATTCGTTCCCTGGGTCCGGAAACCCCTTGGCATATCAGCCGGTTTCATCCCTGCTATGAACTCCAGGACATTGATCCGACGCCGGTTTCAACCATTCACCGGGCCGTGGAAATCGGCAAAGAGGAAGGCCTGCATTACGTCTACAGCGGAAATGTGCCCGGTGATGCGGGAGAGAAAACCTTCTGCCATCACTGCGGTCAATTGCTGATCGACCGGTTCGGTTACCTGGTCCGGGACACTTTTATCCGGGACGGCGCCTGTCCGCAGTGCCGAACGCCGCTTGCCGGCCTGCTGCGCTGATGGAGCCCGCCGGATCCATCAGGGGGGGGCTTCCCAGTCGAGGTCTTCTTCGCGGAAAGATTGAGCGAGAATTTCCCTTGCTTTGTCCGCGTCTTCTTCCGGAACCAGGATTCTGACTTCTCCCAGGCCGTCCACGGTAATCGCGTAGATTTTCC
>JAGVTI010000306.1 GCA_019136935.1 Deltaproteobacteria bacterium | reverse complement strand
GAAGTTTCCGGGAAGAAGAGGTCCTGCAGAGGCTCCGCGGGGCCGTTACGGGACAATCCCAGATCTACGAAGCGGAGGTATGCCGGAAAACAGGCAAACGGGTCTGGATGGAGGTGAGTCTCAAGAGAGGGAAGATCTGGGGACAGGATTGTCTTTTAGCCCTCATCCGTGATGTTACGGACCGAAAACGGGCGGAAGTGGAACTCAGGGAATCGGAACAAAAATTCCGGACCCTCTTTGAGTCGTCTCACGACGCCCTCCTGATGATTGATGAAAACGGGATCTTCGATTGCAATCGGAAAGCCCTCGAATTGTATGGTCTGTCCTCCAAGGAAGATCTGATCGGCCGGAATCCCGGTGAATTTTCGCCGGCATGGCAACCTGATGGGCACCATTCCATCGAATGGGCCACGGAACAAATTCAAGGGGCCCTGAAAGACGGTCCCCGTTTTTATGAGTGGATCCATTGCCGTCCGGAAGGCACAGTCATCATCACGGAGGTTCTCCTGAACCGGTTGGAAATCGGCGGGAAAAAGGTGATTCAGGCCCTGATCTGGGACATCGGGGAACGGAAACGGGCGGAAGAAAAAATACGCAGGTACCAGGAGCGTCTGCGAACTTTGGCGTTGGATCTGTCCTTGGTGCAGGAACGGGAACGGCGGAGAATTGCCATCGATCTGCACGATCACATCGGCCAGAACCTGGCCTTTTCCAAAATGAAACTCGGCGCTTTGCGCGAGTCCGTTCGATGCACCAGCCTGCTCGAACCCCTGGAGGAAATCTATGCTCTCGTTGTCCAGACGATCGAAGATACGCGATCCCTGGTTTTCGAGTTGAGCCCCCCCGTTCTGTATGAGTTGGGTCTGGAGGCCGGACTGGAATGGCTTGCGGAGCGCGTTCAGGACGAATACGGAATTTCCGTCGAATGTGAACATGACAGGTTGGCCAAACCCCTGGACGAGGAGATACGGATCGTGCTGTTTCAGATTGTCAGGGAACTGCTGATGAACGTGGCGAAACACGCCCAGGCCGGAAAAGTCAAGGTGACCGTTTCAAGGGAGAGAAACCAGATCAGGTTGTCTGTGGAGGACAACGGCATCGGATTCAATCCTTCCTCGGTGGGGGGGGCAAGAGGTGAAAAAACGGGATTCGGTCTCTTCAGTATTCGGGAGCGCATGAATTATCTCGGAGGGGAACTCAGGATCGATTCGGCGGCGAGATCGGGTACAAGAGTTTTGTTGCGGGTTCCGCTCAATCGAAAACGAAAGCGCAGAATAAAGGAATTGCCTCATGAACATTAAAATCCTGGTGGCCGATGACCACAAGATCATGCGGGAAGGGCTGAGGGCTCTTCTCGACAAGCAATCCGACATGCAGGTCGTGGCGGAAGCCGAAGACGGCTTGACCACGGTAAGGATGACGCGGGAGCTGGCACCGGATGTCGTTATCATGGACATTGCCATGCCGGATTTAAATGGAATCGGCGCGACGAAAAAAATCAAGGCCGAATCTCCGGACGTAAAGGTGATTGCCCTGTCCATGCATTCCGACCGCCGTTTCATTGCCGAAATGTTCCGTTCGGGCGCCTCGGGATACCTGTTGAAGGATCACTCCTTCGAGGAGCTTTCCAACGCGATCCGGGTCGTCGTGTCAAATCGGATTTACCTGAGTCCGAGCATTGCCGGGATCGTTATCGAGGATTATGTCCGCCAGTTGCAGAAAGATGACGTTTCTCCCGTGACCGATGTCTTGACCGATCGTGAGGTGGAAGTCCTCCAGCAGATCGCGGAAGGGCATCCCACCAAGGAAATCGCCTTACGCCTTCATGTCAGTGTGAAAACCATCGAAACACACCGGCGCCAGATCATGGAAAAATTGAACCTCTTCAGTGTCGCCGAACTGACCAAGTACGCCATTCGCCAGGGACTGACCACGGTCGAAGGATATAAGGGAAAGGATTTTTTCCGTTAGCCCCGTGTCCCCCTTTTCTCAGTATTTTCTAATCGATCTTTCAGGGTTTGCGAACTTCATAATCAGGCAAACCCCGATAGACATCTTTGTTTGAAACCCCTAATCTGCCTTCTAAGGGGGGCATTCACATTGCGGCAACCAGCCGGGGTTTATTTCAGAAGAATAACAGAATGGTCCTTTATTCTCGTGACATGGGGTTACGGCCTGAAATGTCTCCACGGGTGGATTGCGTTTTGTGCCGCCTCCTGAGCGGTACGGTGAGAATTGTCTATCACGGGCTGTTCTCATACCGAATCCTTATGGTGCAGGGAAGTCATGGTCCACCCCCCGGACCATGACCTTCCTGCGATAAAACATCATGTCGCAGCGGAGGGGAGGTGAAGGGAGAGAAGACGTTGAAATTTACGAACCAATCAAGAGCGGATTATATCCGCCTGGCTTGACATCGACGCCCTTGACCGACGTTGCGGGGGAAGGACAATGGGCTGGGGGGATGAAGCAGCAGATGAGGGTGGAAACACGATGAACGAGCGTCCCGCATAGTGCACGAAAAAATGTACAGCACATCCAAAGGAGGGAGGAACTGTTATTATGAGTAGTCGCATTTTACCGGAATTCGATTTGCTGGTGCCTCAGAATATACCGGAAGCGGTAGAGATGCTGACGA
>JAGVTI010000149.1 GCA_019136935.1 Deltaproteobacteria bacterium | reverse complement strand
GATCTCTCCCGGCTTGTTTATAACGCCTCCGTCAAGATACCGAAACAGGAAATTCGTCCCCGTTCTTATTTTCTTTTTTCTTCTCACAGCCGTACAACCGCCATGCTTACAGATAGGATGAAAAAAGCCAGGCAAAGGAATCGCGAAGACGTTCGGGAATGGAACGGGCGTCCACCTCCTGCATCGTAACCGGCCTGCATCGGCTTTTGATGTCCTGAAAATAGTCCAGCAGGGTGCCCGCCATCATCGGATCGTACATCTCGACATTGAGCTCGAAATTCAACCGGAGGCTGCGGGAATCAATATTGGCGGAACCGATCTGTATGTACCGGTCGTCCAGCAGGATCAATTTGGTATGGGCGAAAGGCGGCGGCTGATAATAGATGCGAACGTCATAGGAGAGAAGTTCCCAGAGCATGTTACGGGTCGCCCAGTGCACAAAGGGAATGTCGTTTTTCTCCGGAAGGATGATCTCCACGGAAACGCCCCGGAGGGTCGCCGCCTGCAGGACCGTCAAAATTCCCCGGGGCGGCAGGAAATAAGGGGTCATGATCCGGATGCTCTGCCTGGCCGAGGAAATCATTCCCGATAGAATCATGTAAAGCTTTCCCATCCCCTCGTCGGGACCATCGGCAATGGCGCGGCAGAAACTGTTGCCGGCGAGCCTGGGAAAAACGGGGGCTAAAGACAGGATTTCGCCGGTGGCGAAAAACCAGTCGTCGATAAAGACCTCTTCAATCTGCCGCGCCAAAGGCCCCTCGATCTGAAAATGAATATCCCTGGCCTGCCTGGCCGGGTCATACCCTGAAGCAATGAGATGGCGGTCGCTGATATTCATGCCTCCCGTAAAGGACTCCTGTCCATCGACAACCAGGATCTTGCGGTGATTCCGGAGGTTGATGTAGAGGGTGGGGGGGAATAAGGCGGGGGGAATATACCGCGCGACGGGCAGTCCCCGTTTCCTCAGATGGCGGCTGGCAAGCGGTCCCCAGTTCATTTCGCCGATCCCGTCGATCAGGACCCGGACGGTGACACCCCGCCTGCAGGCCTCTTCAAGGGCACCGATAAAACGTTTTCCCGTTTCGTCCACATCGAAAATGTAGGTAGCCAGATAGATGGTTCGCCGGGCACGTCCGATCGCCTCCAGCATTGCCGGATACGCCTCATCGCCGTTGTGAAGCAGGGTAAGACGGTTGCCGCCGCAGATGGGACGCCGGGAAACCCGGTTTGAAATGGCGGTCTGTGACTTGTAACCGATCGGAATAACGGGAAATGAAGACGATGCACCCGAATCATTCTCCGTTCCGGTCAAACCTTCACCCGCCGGTAAGGCGGCCCCCCGGAGCAGTTTTTTCGCCCTCCGCTGGACACGGTTGATTCCAAAGACAAAGTAAAAAAGCGGGCCGATAAAGGGAAAGAGGATGCAGACCGTAATCCATCCGAAGGCCCCTTTCGGATCACGCTTGTTGATCAGGGCATGCCCGGCCGTAATAATCCCGAACAGGGTCATCAAGACGGTCGCGGCGGTGGTGGTCATATCCCAGATGAGATTCAGCTCCATAGGGAATTTCTAAAGCAAAACGGACCGAATTACCAGAAAAATACCGTCGCGATCGATTCTCTTCCCCTCCGGTTCGGTTCCAGTCGGAAAACCTTCCGGCAACCGGAAGCGGCCAGGTTCAAGAAGAAGAAAAAAATCGGGATGGATTTAACCGGGAATCGGAAGTAATATGGAATCAAAAACAGGGAGGATATGCCATGCTGAAAGCCAGAGACATCATGACGAGGGATGTGATCACGGTGAATCCCGATACGGACATCCTGCAGGCCGCCAGGCTCCTTCTCGACAACCATATCAACGGCCTCCCCGTAATCGATCACGACGGAAAGCTGAAAGGGATCATCTGCCAGGCTGATCTGATCACCCAGCAGGAGAAACTCCCCATCCCGTCCTTTTTCGTCATTCTCGACAGCGCGATCCCCTTGAACCTGCCCAAGCACATCGAAAAAGAAGTGCATAAAATCACCGCCGCCAAGGTGCGGGACGCCATGACGCCCCGCCCGGTAACGGTGGGACCGGACGCCTCGCTGGAGGATATCGCCACGCTGATGGTGAAACACAATATCCACACCCTGATCGTGATGGACCAGGATAAACTGGCCGGCGTCATCGGCAAGGAGGATATTCTGAAGACGCTGACTTCTGAAGGAACGAAGGCTTCAAAGCCGTGAACAGCCGAATGAGATTCGTCCCGCATCGGCCCGACGCCTTTTTCCAATGCCTCTCATGCAGGATTGACGGCCTCTTAAAAAGTCGAAAATTACCAAGACCGGCCCTGTAACAGGCTGTAATCACCAGGTGTGAATTTTCGGAAAGGACCTTTCCCCGATTTTTTACGGCTTCATCAGGCTTGTCCCGTCATGAAAAAGCCCGCCCCGCCGGGCATCATTCATGCCCGTTCCAACCATCCCCTTTACGAAACCGGAAAAGAAATAAAAAAGCGCTTCCCGGCACTGGTGATCGCAACGGGAAGCGTCCTTTGTTGAAACAACGGAAACGTCCGGAAAATCATTCGGTTTGCAGATTTTTCATCATCTCTTTCATCTTCTCGACATCAGGCATCGCCGGGGCCCCGCC
>JAGVTI010000288.1 GCA_019136935.1 Deltaproteobacteria bacterium | reverse complement strand
ATCGAAGGCGACGAGCATTTGCCATGCGTTTCCACCCAGGGCGTGAACCGGTTCGTCGGAAATCCGGATCATGTGGAAGTTGTGTCCTCCCCGGATCCGGGACATGTAGTTTTTGGTGGCAAAGAAATGATAACCCGCCCGGGCCAGGATTTCCGTCAGACCGACTTCGATGGTCAACAGGCCATGACCCGCTTCACCGGCGATTTTTAAATTGAATTCCATTTCGCTCCCTTTCTCCGGCGACGGAATGAAGGAATTCGGACTACCTGTCCAGGCGTTTCAGAAATTCCCGGAACCCTTCCAGCGGCTGAGTTCCCACCAGACGGTGGGTGCCGTTCAGAATGAACGTCGGAACGCTGTTGACTCCTTCCCGGCAGGCCATGTCTTTGAAGGCGTCGAGCCGGCTTGCGTATTTCCGCTCCGTCAGCGCCTCTTCCAGCGACGTTATGTCGAGACCGGATGCTTTTCCAACATCAAGAATCGTCTGCATCAGGCTGATGTTTTTTTCTTCGACAAAATGAGCTCGGAACAGGCGATCATGGAAAACGTCGAATGCCGCCGTCTGTTTGGCGAATTCGGACGCTTCCAGGGCCAGGCCGGAATTGTCGAGCCGTTCCGCACGGCCGAAGGGCAGATCCGGCACACCGGATTGTCTTGCCAGCTTCCGGTAGAATTTTTCGAAGAGGGTTCCCGGGAACATGTCCGTCAGCAGAGTCCCCTGCGGCGGTGTTTCCGGGTGGACTTCGAAGGGGATCCATTCGAGTTCGAGCGGGATTTCTCTGCCCACGATGTCGACAACGGCCTTGCCGACGTAGCAGAACGGTCAGATGTAATCGTAGAAGATCCGGATTTTAACGGCCATGGCATCTCCTTTCAGGTTCGCAGGAAATGAATCGTGCCTGTTTGAAGCAGCAAAGCGTATCTATTTTGCTTTGTATTGAAGCACAAAACCGTTTTTTTCGCATCCGATTTCAGAGGTGGAAATAAACAGCAGAGATTTTTTCCCTGAAGATGTGCGAGTGGGTTATTCGGCTTTCATGACAGGTGAAACGCCAGGGACAGGGCGTTACGATCCACCGTGAGGCCCATGCCGGCATGGATCAATTCGCTGTTTTTCCGTATGAACGGGTGATAGACAAGATCCGAGTCCAGGAGAACGATCTTCGTTTTAGCCAGTGTATGCAGGAGCCTTCGCTTGTCGGAAAGCAATTGGCCGATATTCGTTCTCACCCCTTCCACGGCTTCCTCCAAGGGGAGGGTGACGGGATGAAGCCCCCGTGACGGAATGGATTCCGGATTCGCATGTCTTTCGACGGCGGGTTGCGATACGGTCATCTGCCTGATCCAGCGCAGGTACAACGCCGGGCTGATCTTGAAAGCGGGGGACCAGAAATACAGGGGGGTCGTTTCAAGTACCGGTGTGGCGACCCTGGGCAGGTTGGCGAGGCGGATCAGGTCCGCGTAAGACTCCAGGGGAAAGTCCTTCGCGGCGATTTTCATTTTCCAGAAGGGGAGATAGCTGTCCGGCTGGGAAGGCGAAGGCAGGATCGTAAAATCAAGCTCTTCCAGGCGATCCCGCCGGTACCGCCAGAGTCTGTGACAATTGCCGCAATGGAGGGTCAGGGCGTCTTTCCCTCCTGCCAGGTCCCATCCGCAATGGGGGCACAGAGTGGGCAGAAAAAGGATTTTCCCGTCGGAGATCGGGCTCGTCCGGGGAAAATCCCGGAATAATCCCGGATCGGCCGGGTTGCCCAATCGCCGGTTCGTGACGGCATCGTAAAGGGTGCTTTTCTCCAGGTAGACAGGTGTATAAATCAGGCTGGAGACTTCCCCGATAAAATCGCAGCCTGTGTTTACAGGGTGATGCTCCGGTGGAAAGATCGACTCCATAGCCGATCCCTCGGGAGCCAGGAAGATTCCGGGTATCTCCGGTGTCAGAAATCGCAATTTCATGGCCTGGGGGCGAACGCCCAAAGACGGCGGGATCATCGGAAGCCCGACGGCCTTCCGGTTGATGTCGATGAAACGGAACTGGGGCTGCAGGTCCCGGAAGAAGAAAAGGGAACCCTTTACGCGCCAATAGGGAAGATAGTAAATTTCCCGGTTCCGTTCCTGGTTGTGGGGAATGATGTAGCGGAAACCGTTCTGCCGGAACAGGTACAGCCTGGTCCGGCAGTAGGGGCAGGCCAGGATCCGGTCCGTTTCATCGAGCATGACCGGGGCGCCGCATTGCGGGCATTGGTAGTCGATTTGCCAGTTTCCGTCGGTCATTTCTCTGCGGGCTCCTGCGGGGTTGAGCGTGTGGGGGTCTCCGGAATGCCCGGCAAGACGCACTCACCTTTAAGCTGTTTTTATTTTTCCGGCAATATTTTTTTGCGGTGCGATCTTTTCTTTTCGACGCTCGGACACGCGATCTTTACGGTTGTAGCGGAATTTCGGAGGAGCCGGGTGATCCGGCCGTTCCGGTTTCCGCTTCGGATATCCGTTGATGGAGATGGAAAGAAACAAACAGGATTTGACAAAACACGACAAGGTGGTATTTCCTTATTTATCACCCTCGCGACGCCGGGAGGTCATGGGCCGTTCTCATTCGGAATATTTGTCATGGAAGCGGCTGGCTGTTCTTTTCCCCCTGCTGTTTTTCTTGACGCTTCCCGCTTTGGCGGACGCCCGGGCTGTCCGCGATTCGGCCGTTTCGGGAGTTTCAGTCTCGGCGGAGGGGGACAAGGCGGAAATCATCGACCGGCTGGTCGAGGCAGCCAAAAAACTGACCCGCGAAGGCAGATACACTGAAGCCCTTGACGATTACAACCGGGCCATCGAGTTATCTCCCGGAGACGCCGTGCTGTATTTTGAAAGGGGCAGTCTCTACTACTTCATGATCATTTCGGCGGGAGCGGAAGCGCTCCGGGAAGCGGGTTCGCCGCCCCCTTCACCCGCAGCGGCTGCGGGACCCGGCGGAGTCTCTAATCTTGATCCCGCGCCCCTCGTCCGGCAAAATTGCGACCGGGCCCTGTCCGATTTCAACCGGGCCATTTCACTGAATGAAAACTTTGACATCTTTTTCCATATGCGGGGTTCCCTGCTGGGTTCGGAATTCTGCCCCCGGCGGGACACGGCACAGGCCGTCGCCGATTTCGACAGGGCGATCCGGATCAATCCCTCCAATGCGGTTTACTATCTGGAAAGGGGTAACCTCTACGCGGGCCTCAACCGGTTCGATTCGGCGTTGGCGGATATCCGGAAAGCCGTTTCCATGGAACCGAACAACTATTATTTCCATCACGATCTCGGGCTGATCTATGAAAGAATGCAGATGAAGCGGGAAGCCGCCGAGCATTACAAAAAGGCCATGGAACTGGCTCCGCCGGAGCAGATGCCTTCGCTGAATCGTTCCCTGGTCCTGTCAAGAAGAGATGAAAACCGGGATCTGATCGGGGATTACACGGATCTCATCGCAAGAAGACCCGAAGTGTCGTATCTGTACATCCACCGGGGCAGCCGCCTGGGAGACGAGGGGAAGCTTCGCCAGGCGATCGAGGATTATTCGGCGGCCATCACTCTGCGCCGGGAAAACGGGGACCTGTATTTGTCCCGGGGCAAGATGTTTTATGATTCGGGACGAAAGAGGGAGGCTTTAAGGGATTTCAAAGAATCCTGCGACCAGGGAAATATCGGAGCCTGCTGTTACCGGAGGATTACCGAGCAGGATATCGCCCGGGGAGAAGGCTGGATTCCCTTCTGGTATTCCAGGAATCACCGGCGGTACTTTTACGACCGGAAGATAATCCTCATGAAGGCGAAGGAAGGGAAAGTGGTTCGTGTCCTGATCGAGCCGGACGAAGCCGCAGGGGAAAATGCCGTCGCATCCGGGGACCCCGATGAACCGTCCCTGGTCCTCGAACGATGGGAATTCAACTGTTCCCGCCATCAGGTTCGGATCAGGACGCAGAGGAAATTCGACCGGAATGGCCGACAAATTGCTCATTTCTCGAACTTCGAGCCTCATTTCCGCCCCGTTTTCCCAGGCGGCATCAGTGAGCGACTGTTCCGAATAGTCTGTCCGGCGGAACAAATGTTCCACCGCCGGGGCGAAGAGAATGTGCGCTTTGATGGAAAACGGGTTCTCAAAACCAATTCAACTTTCGCCGGCTTTCCATGAGCGTGATTGCGGGAATCAACCGTTGCCGGTTGAAACACGCGCAAAAAGGCAGGGCCTTTCTGCCCTGCCTTTTTGTGACTTCAAGATATTCCGCTGTCCTGCCCGGTCTACCCCGATCTCAATGTTGCAGGTGCGCCCGATTGAAGATGCCCTGCAACGGGAAAAACTTCATTCATAAACCATATTGATCAAGGTATTTGGAATAGATATTCAAGCCGGGCGTGCATTTTAATGAGGCCGTCAATTGGATAAAGAACGTGGAACCTCCGCTTCCGTTACGGGTGGTCCTCATGCCCTTGAACGTCTTGGTCGCGCTTTCGATGGCGTTCTTTGCCGCTTCTTCCCAGGAAACCCTGCTTACTCCGATTGTCTCGATAACTTTGTAGCCACCTTCTTCTATCATGATGTTGCTCCTTTCGTTTGAATGCTGCCAAGGAGGGGACATTTCATGATTCTTACGAACGTTTCCCGTCCCCCTCCCCATTTTCTCTAACTGCATAAAATATCAATATTAATCTTTGTGTGGCCGCTTCTATATATCTCCGGGGACAGGGATACTATATTGATAGGGTGTGGGGGTAATGCGGATCATATTCCGTGGTAAACGACGGTAGATCACAAGATACCGGATTAATACGGTCTGAATGTCCGTTCTATTC
>JAGVTI010000124.1 GCA_019136935.1 Deltaproteobacteria bacterium | reverse complement strand
GCCATCATCAAAAGGCTGGGTTACGGTCATTCGGACGGGGTTGCCGTCATCGCCGAAGGACTGGTGCTTGACATGGCTCACGAAGATCTGGCGGAAATCGAAGAAATCGAAAAGGACGATCACGGAAACATCCGGATCGCCGAAATCAACATCGGAGAAATCCTTAAAAAACGCGTCGAAAAAAGATTGCGGGATTTTCACATCAAGACCACCGTGGTCGCCAAGAACATCGGATATGAACTGCGCTGCGCCGACCCGATTCCCCTGGACATGGAGTATACGAGGGACCTTGGGTATTGCGCGGCGAAGCACATCATCGATGGGGGAAATGCCGTCGTCATTTCCCTTGAGGGCGGTCAATTCCTCCCGATTCCTTTCAGCAACATGATCGACCGGGAAACGGGGCGGGCCAGAATCCGCATGGTGGATATCCAATCGACACGCTACGCCATCGCCCGGCGTTACATGATCCGCCTGTCACGGGAAGATTTCACGGATCCCCACAATCTCGCCAGATTCGCCGCCACGGCAGGGGTTTCTCCCCAGGTTTTCCAGGATGAATTTGCCTATCTCGTCGAAAATGAACCTTACATGGTCTGCACGGAACCGGTTGACCGCACCCGATGATCGAGACCGTCACGCCGGAACTCAGACCGGGAAAAACCGGGACATCCCCGGCCCGATCCGGATCGGGAAACATCTTATACAGGAATCGTTAGTTGCATGAATTCTCACCGACGTCTTCTCCTTTTCACCGGCGACGGCAAGGGCAAGACCACCGCCGCCCTGGGAATGGTTCTGCGGGCCGCAGGACACGGCATGCGGATCTGTGTCATCCAGTTTATCAAGAACGATCCCGAAACGGGTGAAAGAAAAGCCCTGTCCCGCCTGCCGGGGGTCGAATTCATCCAGGCGGGTCTGGGGTTCGTGCCCGCCGGGAACCACGGAGATTTTCCCGTTCATCGGCAGGCGGCACGGGAAGCCATGAAAATAGCGGAGGAAAGATTCTGCCGGAAAGCCTGCGACCTGATCGTCCTGGACGAGATCTGTACGGCCTGTGCCATGAACCTGATTTCACTGGACGAGGTCATTCGCCTGATCGGAAACGCACCGCCGGGCACCATTGTGGTTCTCACCGGCCGAAACGCGCCGCCGGCGCTGATCGACATGGCAGACACGGTAACGGTCATGGAATGCCGGAAACACGCCTTCCAGGCGGGAATTCGGGCCGAAAAAGGCGTGGAATACTGATTTGCCGTTGGGTGATCCCCTCGTCATTTACCGAGACCACCACTTTTGGCGGGGATCCTTTCCACAACCTCTTCCTGAAAGACCGGCGATGCGTATTGACAGATCCCTTTCCGGTGGTAATTTTATTTCATACACATGAACGGCGCCTGCGGGTCGCCATGGTTCTCTTAACGGTTGTTCGACATCTTTTCAGAATACGTTTCAGGTCCGGCAAAAGAAAGGAGTGGTGACGATGTATCAGAAAATCCTTGTTCCCCTCGATGGTTCGAAAACGGCCGAATGCGCTCTGCCCCAGGTCAGGAACCTGGCAAAGGCCGGTCTTGCAGGTGAAATCATTCTCCTTAACGTCGTCGAGATTCCCCCGGAGTGGGTCATAGAGGGGTTCGACTTCATCGCCCTGAAAAACGCCCATTTTAACGAAGCCCTGGATTACCTGGCCGGGATCGAAGGCGGCCTGGTCAAGGAAGGATTCAAGGTCCGGTCACTGGTCCTGGAGGGTAGAATCGCCGAAACGATCGTGGACTATGCAAAGGACAACCGGATCGATCTGATCGCGATGACGACGCAAGGTTACACCGGGCTCAAGCAGGTCATGTTCGGCAGTGTGGCACTGCGGGTGCTCCATGACGCCCACACCCCCATCCTGCTTGTCAGGCCGGAACCGGTCAAGAAATAGGCCGGACAGGCGGTTGACCGGTCGGGATGAATTCGCTGTTTCAGCCTGGAACGGCTCGACACTGTGCAATCGGCGACACATGGTTTACCGTGCCCCTTCTCCCTGGAGGCTGTGTCGTAATGTCATTCTGAGCCGTCAGGCGAAGAATCTCTTGACAGGAACATGCCGGGATGACGAGATTCTTCGCTTCGCTCAGAATGACACCACACAGTATATTGCGAATTATGACACAGCCTCCAGGGGGCACGGTATGCTTCGGTCTTTTGAACCGAAAATCTCGTCAAAGCGCCTTCCTCAGGTGTGAATATTTCACAGAAGACTTAAAAAGACGGAGACAAAAGCCTTTTCTTTCAGGCCCTTTGCCTTTCTGTAAGCGGAGAATCCCGGCTTGACACAAGTTGCATCTTTTCTTATACTTTCCGCCGTTTTGCTGCTGGGGGGAGTGGATCTCCTCACTGATTACCGGTTCAGAAGAGCGCATTCCGCAATGGAACCACACCACGCAAGGAGAATTTCATGGCAAAAATCGATGCTTTTTTCCAGTTGATGAACGAACAGGGCGCTTCCGACCTCCACCTCGTCGCCGGCCAGCAACCCGCCATCCGCATCCGGGGCGACCTGGAACGGATCAAGTATGATGTCCTGAACAATGATTCCCTTCGGGCCATGCTCTACGAGATCACACCGGAACACAAGATCAAGCATTTCGAGGAAACGGGGGATGTGGACTTTGCCTATGAAATTCCCAACCTGGCCCGCTACCGGTC
>JAGVTI010000051.1 GCA_019136935.1 Deltaproteobacteria bacterium | reverse complement strand
GTTTCATACGCAGCACACAGGGTTCTCCACAGCGGGCGAGGCGGTACTTCAGAAGAAGACCATCCATCCCCAGGATCATCAACACCTCTTTTTCCAGCGATTGATCCCCCAGACGGTAAGTGAACTTCGGGTTGGTGTCCCCATCGAATCCGGTGAGGAGGGATTGGCCGCCGGGAAAGAAACATTCCGGGTACTGGTGCGCCGACAGAAAGAATTCCTGCTCTCCTGTGGCGATGGAATCGTCCACCTTGGACAGCAGAACATAGCGGCCGGGAGGATCGGTGAGGTTCGTCACCAGCAATCCATGGTATTTTCTGGTATGGCAAAGGAGAATCGAACTGGACGAATAGCCCCCCGTCGCGTTCGTATCGAGCCATTCGCAGGTCAAGGCTTCCGGGGACCGGATCAGGTCAGGGTTGTCGATCACAATCGTTGACACGGATAACCTCCTTCACGGTATTTCCGGCATCAAGGCAAAGGGAATACTTCAACGCCGGCCGGTGGTGTGAACTGGAATTTCTGGTCTTTTATTTGCCGATTCAGTTTTATGTTGGATAATCTGACCCGGGTCACATTGCCGTACGCATCTTCGAACCGGACCTGATTGATGTTGTAGGTTGTCCCGTTGATCTCGATATACGCTTTCGAAAAACCGGCGTTCCGGTCACGGGGAATAAGTTGAAGGAGATGATTTCCCCTGCTTTCCATCTGATCCGATGCCGCAAACTGCACATGGAAATCGTTCTTGATCCCGCTCAAGCCGGATAAAAGGCGGACGGTCGCCGTCGATCTCAGGAGCCGGTCCGTGTTTTGAACATAGGCGACCTGGTCTTCAGGAATATAGAGCCAGGATTTTTCGGAATTAACGACCAGGGTCTTCGCCTTGGGTTTTTCATAGATCCAGAGCATTTTCCGGGGCTTTTTGAAGAACAACCGCCCCTGTTCCCGCTCCGTCGTGCCAAGGCTTTTCTGAACCGTTTCCTGGACAAAGTCCGCCTGAAAATCCTTCGTCCGGGCAAACTGCCCGTCTATCCGCGAAAGCAGTTCATCCAGGGAAAGGGCATGGACCCATGCCCCGGGGAATAAGAGAATCCCGATCACCACCACGGCGGATGCGATCCAAAAAGCAGACTGTCCAAACCGACCCGACATCATTTTTCTACCTTTTACAGGTGGATAGGGGGTGTAAAACCCCGGTGCAATGCGTCAATTTCCACGATGGAATCAAATAAACATCAGATATTGCGATGCATATTTCAACATATTGTAATCATTAAGATATTTTCTTGCCTATAATGTATGCAATAAGGTAGAAAATCGAAGCGGATGGGGACTTAGGCACTTTATCAACAGCCTTATCCACAACCTTCTCCACATTTCTGTGGATTTCATGACCAAGTATTCGTTTCAATGCGGAAATCACGATCCCGTTCCTTCCTCACGCAATTTTCACTCTCCAGCCGAAAGGATCCGGTGACAGACCGTATTGCAGATCCAGGATCTCGTTGAAGAGTTTTTCCGCCAGCGGCCCGGTTTTGCCGTCGTTAATGGCATATTCCTTGCCTTTATAATAAATATGTCCCACCGGCGACACCACGGCGGCCGTACCCGACGCAAACACCTCCTTCAGGGATCCGTTTGTGGCCGCTTCGGTCACTTCGTTGATATCAATCCGCCGCTCCACCACGTTCATCCCCCAGGACCGGGTCAACTCCAGGACGGAATTCCGCGTAACCCCCGGCAGAATCGTTCCCCCCAGAGGAGGCGTCACCAGTTCGTCCCCGATCAGGAAGAAAATGTTGCTCGTTCCCACTTCTTCCACGAACCGGCGTTCGACTGCATCAAGCCACAGAACCTGGGTATACCCCATCTCGCCGGCCAGCTGCATGGCATAGAGACTGGCGGCATAATTCCCGCCGGCCTTGCAGTCACCGGTTCCACCCGGGGCGGACCGGACATAATCCTCGCTGACATAGATCTTCGTCGGATTGAATCCCTCCGGGTAATAGGCGCCGACGGGTCCAACAATGACAAAGAACAGAAACTCATTGGCCGGGTGGACACCGAGGGCCGCTTCGGTCGCGATCATGGCGGGGCGAATGTACAGCGATGCCCCCTTGGTCCGGGGAATCCAGTCCCGGTCGATCAGAACCAGCTGTTTGACGGCTTCAACGAAGAAAGACTCGTCCAGTTCGGCCATGCACAGGCGACGGGCCGAAACATTCATGCGTTTTGCATTTTCAGCGGGACGAAACAGATAAATCGACCCGTTTTCCCCCCGGTAGGCTTTCATGCCTTCGAAAATTTCCTGGCCGTAATGGAGGCACTGGGCCGTCGGATCGAGGGACAGAGGAGAGTAAGGCCCCAAAACGGGATCGTACCAGCCCTTATCGCTGCGATAACGCATCGTAAACATGTGATCTGTAAATACTTTTCCGAAACCGAGCTTGGATTCGTCGGTGGGTTTGACTTTTCTTTTCTCTTCAGGAACTTGATTAACGATGATTTCCATAATCTCTTACCTTTCTTGCTCGACCTTTCACAAAATGATGTGATTATGCAAATGATAATCCGGAGTTTAATACCACTAAATCGCCCTTCTATCAAGATTTCTGTACTGGATGGCCTCGGCGACGTGACGGGCCTGGATATGCGATTCTTCCTCTAAATCCGCGATGGTGCGGGCAACCTTGAGAATCCG
>JAGVTI010000003.1 GCA_019136935.1 Deltaproteobacteria bacterium | reverse complement strand
TAATCCGGTCGTTGGTGTAAATACAGATTTCCGAGGCGATCTCCATCGCCGCCAGGGCGATTTCAGAGGCCGACAGCTCCGAATGCCGCACCAGTGCCCTCGCCGCCGCCAGGGCGTAGGGACCGCCGGAACCGATGGCCATCACCTCGTCGTCCGATTCGATCACATCGCCGTTCCCGGAAATGATGAGAAAATGATCGCGGCTCACGGCGATCATCAGGGCTTCCAGGTGCCGGAGGACCCGGTCGGTCCGCCAGTCCTTCGTCAGCTCGACGGAAGCCCGCAGGAGATTCCCGTTGTACTGTTCCAGTTTCTGATCGAAGCGGTCGAACAACGTGAAGGCATCCGCCGTCGCTCCGGCGAACCCGACGATCACCTGGTCGTTGTACAGGCGCCGCACCTTTCTCGCCCCGTGCTTCAGGACCGTCACGTCGAACGTCACCTGACCGTCGCCCGCCACCGTCACCTTTCCCTGCCTGCGCACGGCCAGGATGGTGGTTCCTTTAATATGCATCATCTTCACTCCCTGCCGCGGTAAGCCGCGGCCGATTCCTTATTTTTTCCCTTTCCCTGCCGAGCGGGGATGGGCCTTATCGTATGTTTCCATCAGTTTCGCAATGCTCACGGACGTATATTTCTGCGTCGTGGAAAGGCTTTCATGCCCCAGCATCTCCTGGATCGCCCTGAGGTCCGCCCCCCCGTCCAGAAGGTGGGTTGCGAAGGTATGGCGAAACACGTGGGGACTGATTTTGCGGTTCACCCCCCCGGCGGCCGTCATGTGATCCACGATCCTCGATATCGTTCTCGGATTGAGCCGTTCACCCTTCCGGTTTGTGAAAAAAGGCTCCTCCCCCTCATAACCGCCGGATGGGACGGCCCCGATCCGACCTTCATCCACGTACTCTCTCATGCTCTTCAACGCCTGTTCGCCGACGGGAACGATCCGCTCCTTCTTGCCCTTCCCCCGGACCTTGATCAGGGCCCGGTTGAAATCGACATCCGCCTTGTTGAGACCGATCAGTTCGCTCCGGCGGATCCCGGAAGAGTAAAGCAGCTCCAGCATCGCCTTGTTTCGAAGCCCCATTTTCTCCGTTCTGCAGGACTTGTCCAGGATGGCGAAAACCTCGTCCACCGTCAGAAACGTCGGCACATATTTTTCTTTCTTGGGTGTCTGGATGAATTCAGCCGGATTCCGCTCCAGACGGCCCTTTTTGACCAGGTATTTAAAGAAAGACTTCAGGGCGGCCACCTTTCTGCCGATCGACGTCTTCCTCAGCTTATCCCGATGCAGCAGGCCGAGATATTTTCGAATCCCGACGGGATCGACGTCGAGAAGCCCACCCTCTTCGCTTTCCTTGACGGACCAGCGATTTTCCTCCAGAAAGGCCTGAAATTGTAAAAGATCCGAACGGTAACTCTGTTTCGTGTGCCTGGAATACCCCTTTTCCAGCTCGATATATTGAAGGAATTCGTCTATTTCCCGTTTCATCATCACGGCCGGCCGAGATTTGAACTAAACATCCCTTAAATAAGCGATCCGTCCCCTTCAAAAACAGAAACCGCGAAAAGCATCGCCCCTGTCTGCCTTCGCGGACTCCGCTGAACGCCTGGCGTTCAGAATTACATTTTATACTTCCCGAAATTTTCGATCGGTAAATTCTCCAGGAATTCTTTCAGCTTGTCGTCCGTCAACTTATCTTTTTCCATGAGGTTGACTTCAAAATCGACGCTCCTGGATTTCTCGATCACCTTCTCTTCGACGAAAATCGGCGAACCGACCCGCAAGGCCAGGGCGATCGCGTCACTCGGCCGGGCGTCGACGACATAATCCTGACCGTCCCGTTCGAGAAAAATACTCGCGAAAAAAGTGTTGTTCCGGAGATCCTGGATTTCGACCCGAACCAGTGTCACCTGCAGCGTCCCCAGAATGTCCTTCAAAAGATCGTGCGTCATGGGCCTGGAAAACTTGACCTTTTCCAGTTCCGTCGCAATCGCGCTGGCCTCGAAGAGGCCGATCCAGATCGGAATCGCCTTTTTTTCCGGAACATCCTTCAGAATGACAATCGGCGTCCCGGTGATGGGATCGATGGTCAGGCCCGAAACCTTCATTTCTATAAACATGTTCGCCCCTCCCCTCCTTCGAACCGTTCTCCATGGAGAGAATGAAGATAAGCATCGGTTATCGTAACGGCAACGGTTTCCCCGATCCAGGAAGATTCTCCCCGGAAGTTGACGATCCGGTTCGTCGTCGTACGGCCCGACACCTCCGACCGCGAATTCCGGCTGTAGCCGTCCACCAGGACCAAAACGTCCTGCCCTACCCAGTTCTTGTTTTTCTCCAGGGTATGTTCATCCTGGAGGGCCTGTAAAAATCTGAGTCTTTCCCTCTTATGACAATCCCGCACCTTGTCCCGGTAGGCCAAGGCGGCCGTTCCCTCCCGCTCCGAATATTGAAAAGAAAAAAGCCCGTCGAATTTCACTTCTCTCATCAGATGGAGAGTCTCTTCGAAGTCCGCGTCCGTCTCCCCCGGGAAACCGACAATCACGTCGGAGGTGATGCTGATGCCCGGACAGGTCGATCTCAATTTCTCCACTTTTTTCAAATAATCCGCCTTCGTATAGCGGCGGTTCATTCTTCTTAAGATTGAATCCGATCCCGACTGCACCGGGAGATGAATGTGCCCGCAAAGCTTTTCAACCGA
>JAGVTI010000060.1 GCA_019136935.1 Deltaproteobacteria bacterium | reverse complement strand
TTTCCGGATCCGTCCGGGTGTGACGGCGTCGGAGGCGGTGTTTTTGAACTACAATCTGGTGACGGTGGAATGGAAAGTCACGGAGACGACGATCAGGGACCGCTACGAGATCGTGTTGCAGGCGACGTACCAGACGGATGTGCCGGCGGCGGTGGTGGTTGCGGATCCGGGTTCGGTCACCTTGCCGGATATGAAGGCGGGGGATGTGTTCACGGGCGAGTTTACCCTGACGAACCACGGCTTGATCCGTGCGTCGGAGAAGACGGTGTTTGCGAACGGCCCGTACCGGATCGTGAAGACGGCGGACGGCTGGCGCTGGGAAGGCCCCCTAAAGTACCGTTGCCTTGGCGTTGGCGAAAATGCCCGTTACGGCTAAGGGGAGCTTCCTGTTTCCGCTGTTTCCTGCACCGGGCAAGGTGATGCTGCCGGTGAGGTCGAGGCGGCTTTGCCCGATATCCGCTCCGACCAACAAGACGTTCCCATTCAGGGAGCAAAGCAACCCCTGACCGGTCAGTTCCAGGCGGGTGATTTTCAGAATCCCGTTCCGCAGTTCCAGACTTCCTTCAATCTTCTTAAAACTCATTTTGTCCATGCCGGCGAAAGGCTCCAGCAGGGGATAGGTTCCATTCTGCAGAGCGAAGCGGATTTTCCCCGTCCCCGTGGTCCATTGCTCAATATTTCCCTTGAAAGCAAGGGTTCCCTTTAATTTTCCCGATACGGGCCTTCCGAATAGATCGTGTAAGAACGGGCATTTATCGATGCGGATGTCTTCGAAATCCACTTCCGCCGTTTCCGGGCCGTGGGTTGAAAGGAAATGATCATAGCGAAGTACGCCGGTCGCGATTCCTTGACAGGCTTCCGCCTTGATTTTGAAAAGCGTTTTGTTTTTAAAGAGTTGAAAGAGGGAAAGTCGCGTTGTGAGTTTTTTGATGTCGAGAGCCGCCCCCGGTTTTTTTTGAGACCGGATCGAGAGTTTATTCAGGGAGAACCCGACAATGGGTATGAAAGACAGTTTCTCTATGGACAGGTGGATGACCGGATACTTCGCCGCTACCCTGGCGGTGATGTAATCCTTGACCACAGAATTGGGAAACAAAACGTAAATGGAAAGAAAAAAGACGATAGAGCCGTAGAGAATGTAAATAAAGAGCCATTTCTTTTTCTGGTTTGCCATGAATTACCCCCGCGAATTCATTTTTCTGCTTAAACGGCAAATAGTCCGGGCTTTGTCGAACGATTGCCGTGGCGGCGAGGAGATCGCCTCATAGACCGGATACCGGAAGAGACCGTTTCAGTTTCCGGATGTCCGGCGTTATATACCTGCTGCGCCGCTTTCTTTCGTTGCCGGAGATGCTTTGCTCCTCGTGATGTCCCGGATATCCACGTATTTTTCATGAACCTGTATTGCCTTGAGAAAAGGTTCAATCATGAGCGTGATCTGACGGTCGTCTTTTGCAAGATGGATGGCAACCGGGTCCGCATAATTCTGCCGATGAAAACCGATGGTCGTTTCACCGGTTGACTGCTTCTCGCCTGTAATTGGCTGGATATCGATGATTTTTACACCCTCCGGCAGTTGAAAGCCTTCTCGCCGGCATTCATCTTTTCCCCCAGGTGTCATATCCGCCGTGGATACCCAGATCATCAGGTCGTCCAGGGAAATGTGCAGTTCCTGGTCCACCTGTTCCCTCACGGCCTCGACCCGCAGGTCCCGGGTGGCGGCCTCCAGGTAATGAATCGTGGAGTCGAGATCGTCTTTAATCAATGCATCCCGAATCGCTGGTGTAGAAAAGAAAAGAGTCAGACATACGATCGCGATCACGACGATTAACTCGATTAAGGTATAACCGAGCCTATTCCGTATCCCAATTCGTAATGTCCTTGTCTTTGCCATCACCTTCGGGTTCTCCATCCGCACCGTTGGAACTGAGATCGAAATCTCCGTGCACGCCGGGACAAAGATAGACATAGTCGTTGTCCCAGGGATCCTTGGGTGCTTTCCCCCGTTCCAGGTATCCTCCCTGACGCCACTTCTTGGCCGGATTTCCGGTCGCCGGAGGATCAACCAGCGCATTCAGGCCCTGTTCGGTGGTCGGGTAAGCGCCGTTATCGAGTTTATAAAGTTTCAGGGCGGTTGTCAGGCTTTCGATTTCCATACGGGCCTTTGCCTGCCGCGCTTCATCGGGGCGGCCCATGATCCTGGGGATGATCAAGCCCGCCAGAATTCCCAGGATGACGATGACGACCATCAATTCGATCAGGGTGAAACCATGCTGCGCTTGAAGATGTTTGCGTCTGAATTTCATGTTTGACCTCTCATCGTTTTATTACCGTGACTATCGGACGAGCTGATTCATTTCGAACATGGGCAGGAGGATGGACACCACGATGAAACCGACCACCAAGCCCATCAGAAGAATCATGACCGGTTCCAGGAGCGACGTCACGACCATGATGCCGGCCTCAACTTCCTTATCGCTGGCGTCCGCGATCTTGAACAGCATGTCTTCCATGGTGCCGCTCTGTTCCCCGACGGCCAGCATTTCCACCGCCATCGGCGGAAACAGGTTGCTGCGGGCAAGAGGCGAAGACAGGGGTTGACCCTCCTCGACTTCTTTCTCCGCGTTTTTCAGCATGTCCCTCATGATCCGGTTGTTGATGACGTTTCTTGAAATTTCAAGAGCCGATAGCAGGGGCACTCCGCTTTGCAG
>JAGVTI010000186.1 GCA_019136935.1 Deltaproteobacteria bacterium | reverse complement strand
CGATCACGGTTACATGAGTCTGGGCGTGAGCGTTGATATCGTCAAGACTGCCATGGAAAAGGCGTCTGTCGTCATCGCGCAGGCCAATTCAGAAATGCCCCGCATACACGGCGATGGCTTCATCCACATCAAGGATGTCACATTCATCGTTCCTCACGATGAGCCCCTGCTGGAAATCAAGGGAACCATTTCAACGGAGACGGCCGAGCTTATCGGAAATTACGTTGCACGGCTTATCCGTGATGGAGACACGATTCAGGTAGGTTATGGAAATTTGCCCAATGCCGTCGTTTCCAATCTTCATGGCAAGAAACACCTGGGTATACACACGGAAATGATCAGCGACGGTCTTATGGAACTCATTAAAAGCGGTGCCGTTGACAATTCGCGGAAAACTTTGAACCGGGGCGCGACCATCGCCTCGTTTGCGATGGGCACGCGAGAACTCTACGAGTTCCTTGATGACAACCCTTCCGTCGTATTCAGGACGATTGGTTATACCAATAATCCCGTGGTCATTGCTCGACATGAAAACATGGTTGCCATCAACAGTGCCCTGGAAATCGATCTTTCCGGGCAGGCGACTTCGGAATCCATCGGGAATGTTTTTTACAGTGGAATCGGCGGACATTACGACTTTATGCGGGGGGCCCTCCTGGCCCGAAACGGGAAAACCATTCTTGCCATGCAATCCACAACGGAAAACGACACCATTTGCCGAATCGTTCCATGCCTGAAAGAATCCGCCGGTGTAACGCTTAACCGTGGCGATGTGCGCTATGTCGTTACGGAATACGGTATTGCCTATCTGCATGGTAAAAACGTCAGGGAACGGGCAATGGCGTTAATCTCCATTGCTCACCCCAATTTTCGCCCCTGGCTGATTGAGGAAGCCAAGAAGCGCGGGTTGATTTTTCGTGATCAGGTGTTCATTCCTGGTAAACGGGGTGAATATCCGGAACATTTGGAAATACACCGGACCCTTCCCTCCGGTATTCAATTATTTTTGCGGCCGATCAAATTTACGGACGAGCCGTTGCTGAAGGATTTTCTTTATTCATTGTCTGAAGAAAGCATGTATCGCCGTTTCATCTCAAAACGCACCGATATACCTCACGAGCAGCTGCAGCAGTATGTCGTTATTGATTACACGAAAGAAATGGCGATATTGGGCATCATGGAACACGAGGAATACGAGGAGATCGTCGGCGTCGGCAGATATTACGTTGACGAAACAATCCATACCGCAGAAGTCGCATTCGCCGTCAGGGATGATTACCAAAGAAAGGGGATAGGAACCATGCTTCTATCCTACATCACCTATCTCGCCAAGCGGCAGGGTTTATTGGGTTTCACCGCTGAAGTCCTGGCGAACAATCAACCCATGCTCCATACTTTTGAAAAAGCCGGTTTTACGATAGAAAAGAGGATGATTGCCGGTGTTTTCGAGTTGAAAATGATTTTCAATGACTGATGGACGACAGAGTCAATCCCGGTTGCCTGATTGAAATTGAATTCTTAGGGAAAAGGGGCTTCAGATTTATTTTCTGAGCCCCCTTTGCGTTTCGTTCCATGCTGATGCCGGGACGTCCGGGAATTCACTTCATTTTCATGTCGAATGTCGGATGGCATTCCAGACAGTAAACCTTCGACTCGGCGTGCCCGGAATGACAAACCGTGCAGTTGATTTCTCCCAGATGGGATTTGTGGGGGTTCCGGTCGGGGAAATCCTTGGGAGCCGTTTTGGCTGCCAGCTCGTCCATGGGGCCATGGCATTCCAGGCACTTGGCGTTTTCCACCGTATCTTCCTCCCTGGGGAGGTCCTTGCCGTGGCATCCGTCGCAGGTGATGTCCTTCGACACATGACGGGCGTCGAGATTGGCGGATTCCGCCGCAGAGGTGAACATCCTTTTCATCAGGTTCATGTCCTCCTCGGAGGGGGCTCCGTAAGAGTCGGTGGTTCCCACGAGACCGAAACTTTTCCCGGGTTGCCAGGTATGGCATTCCAGGCAATCCGCCTTGACCTGACTTTTCAGATGGGCCAGATGCAGACGCGCCGCAAATTTATTCGGCTCGGCCTTGCCCCTTTCTCCCGGAGCGTGGCATTCCAGGCAGGCGCTCAGTGTGTCTCCCTTGACCGGGGGATGCGTCTCCGGCAGAACGGTTTTGAAATCCGCATGACAGACCGTGCAGGATTTTTCCTTCCCCGCTGTTTGGGCCGGTTCCCCTTTCGCCTTTGCCGCTTCCGTACGCTCGATCACCGGCAGGCAAACCACGGTGATAAGAGCGAGTAAGATCCATAACATCAGCCATTTTCTCTGCATAGATTATCCCTTTCTACGGCAACCATTTTTGACGGCCCCGTTAAAAGTCGAATAAACGTCCATTCAGTCATTCCATGCAAGTAAAGCGTGACAAGGAAGCTTTTTTTCAATCAGTCATGGATGCCGGATCGGTGAGGCTGTGTCGCAATGTCATTCTGAGGCGTCAGCCGAAGAATCTCTTCCTTATTCCAAACCCGGCATGACCGATTGGCCGGCTTTTCAGCGCTTCATCGTTTTTGAAGGAGGGACGCTGTACGGCGATCGGGCAGAATCCCTCCCTCCTGTGCATGAAAATCGTTTATCCCTTGCCTCCGTTGGTTCCGGCAACCCGCCCGAAGACAATGCAGTCCGGAATGGCGTTGCCTCCCAGACGGTTCGCACCGTGGATGCCGCCCGTCA
>JAGVTI010000088.1 GCA_019136935.1 Deltaproteobacteria bacterium | reverse complement strand
GGGGTCCTCTTCACCTCGAAGGAACGGGGTATCGCCCCTCTTCTTGAGTGCCTGGAGAGATTTGCCGGCCATACCGGCCGATGCACCCTCCATGACCGGGTAACGGGCCTGGCGGCGGCACGCCTGACCGTTCTGAGCGGTTTTATCGCGGAGGTGGTCACCCGGGTGGTTTCAACGCCGGCACAGGCGTTTCTGAAGCAGCATGGAATCAAGATTACATCTGAGGTCATCGTCCCCAGAATCTTCAACCGGAACAAAACAGGACTCTGTCCCGCCGAAACCATCGCGCTGCAGACGGAAGACCCGCAGGAGATGATCGTTCTTCTGTCGGGACTGCGTCCGCCGTCATCCCATCCGGCGAAAACCTGACGATTGGCCGGCCCTCCGTTTGCCGCAAAAAATCCTTCACCATGATCAGAAGAAAAGGGGGGCGCCTTTGTTCTGGCGCCCCCCTTTTCTCGTCATTCCGGAACGGACAATTGGTCCTCGGTCAACATCCGGACCGGGGTGACCGCGCTCCGCTTGCCTGACTTCTTACGGCTTCAACAATTTTTCCACCCCCGCAACATGGACCCTGGTCTTCGCCGCCGCCGGATAATCCCGTGTAAAAACGATCATAAAGGGAATTTGACCGTGGGATTCGACCCGGTCGTTCGACACGTCGGTCCCCTGGCTTGCGGATAATTCCCTTTTAATATTCTCTTCAGGCAAGGTTGTCAGTTCCATGTCGGTCATCAGATTTCCGGCGAAGGCCTCTTCCCTGGCCAGTTCCATACCCTTGGCGTCGAACAGCCTCGCCTGCAGCCTGACCCGGGCGACCGGGAAAGACGTGCTGTTCCACGCCGTGCCCTCTACGACCAGCAGATTACCGAGTATCCAGTGCTGTACATACCGCTGTTTCAGATGAGCGATCTTGATCTGGGATAGCTTCAAGACCGCCGGATCTTCCGAGGAAATGATCCGGTCCAGGTAAGGAACGGATGACATGATATCCCTGATATGAAGGCCCCCTGACTGCATGTAGGACCAAAGGCACACGGCCGCGAAAAGAACCAGGAAGACAAGGATCAGGAAAATTTTCAAAAAACCTTTCATGAACCGTTTCAACCGGCCCATTCCCTTCGCCGGCTTGCCCTCCCGACCCTCGGTTCCCTCACGGGTTATGGAACCTTCCTCCTGTTCATCGGCAAGTTCTTCGAAATGAGGTTCTTCCGGTTGATGTTCCTTGATCTCGCTTCTCAGGTCATCGAACTGTTTCAGGACCACATCTTCATCGACGGCACGAAAAGGCTTGGCAAACAGGTTCTCCTGGAAAAATTCATATTTGCAGCGGCTGCAGCGGACCCAAACCCCATCCCCTTCCATGAGATTTTCATCGAACCGGTATTTCGTCGAACATTTTTCGCATTGGATGAGCATATCCTTCCCCCTGTCAAGTTAGTCTTTCATGATGTACACGTCCGGCAGAAAACGGGCCTTCTCATCGAAATCCAATCCGTACCCGACGACAAATCCATCTTCGATGGCAAATCCCACGTAGTCCGCCTCGAACGTCACTTTCCGCCGACCGCGCTTATCGAGAAAAGCGCAGACCCGGAGGCTCCGGGGATTTCTCTCCTGAAGCCATTCCACGAAATACGACAGGGTCACCCCCGTATCCACGATATCTTCGACGATCAGGATGTCCTTTCCCCGGATGGACGTCTCGATGTCCTTTGTCAGGATGACTTTGCCGTTGCTGACCGATCCCGCCCCGTAGCTGGCAAGCCGGGCGAAATCGACCCGGCAGGGTATCGTCATAGACCGGATCAGGTCCGCCATGAAGATGAAGGCGCCCTTGAGAACGCCGATGACGATCAATTCGCGCCCCTGGTAATCCCGGGATATGCCGGCCGCCAGTTCCCTGACCCTCAGATCGATCGCCTTCCTCGAAAAAAGGATCTCCTTTTTCATCTTGTCCATCGTACACTCCGCTTACAGGTTAAAATTTTGGATCCGCGCCCCTTGTATAGCAGGCCGCAAAACGATCTATGTACTCCTGAATCTTCGTCTCCGCCGCCAGCACTTCACTTCGGTGATGGAATTCTGAAGCCAGGCTCTGAAAAATTTTATCAAACCGGGACACCTCAATACCGAAAGCGGTGTAATCAATCGGCTTGATCATGTACTGGGAGCCGTCGAAATAGTATTTCCCGAACCGGTTCGTCTCCCGGGAACGGTAGGGCCAGACCAGTTTCAGGCTGAAGAATTGCAGAGAAATTTTTTTCAACGGCCCTTCGGAAAACTTTTCCGCCCGGGGCATTTCGTGAACTGCTTCGGCAACCAGGCGGAACCAGTTCTTGACCAGATCGATATCGGTAACGCATAAGCCGTAAAGATACCAGTCTTCAATGATCCGAACAAGGGCCTCGCTCTCCTGCCGGGAAAGATAATGATAGCTGGGGCAGAAATGACCGTCACAAAGCTCCCGGCCGTAAAAAGAGACATCGCGCAGATCCTCCCCGCCGTTCTGGCACGGATGAAGGAGACATCCGACTTTTTTCCGCCCGGAATCGATGTAGCCCAGGTACTCGCAACAGTAGATCACCTCGTATCTTTTTCCCGGATCCTCGGCCTGTCTGATCCGGTCGGCGTAGGCGGGCAGGTCATCCCTTCCACGGACGGTTTCCCGGAACAGCCGGGTCCGCTCCGTCAGCCGGGCGTCGAGGGAATCCCGGCGGCTG
>JAGVTI010000055.1 GCA_019136935.1 Deltaproteobacteria bacterium | reverse complement strand
GGAACGGGATTCGTCTCGACGAACAGGGAGTCGATCAGGGGAATCATCTTGTAATGCAGCCTTCTCGCCTTTTCGAGATCGCCGGCCTCGAAGGCGCTGACCATCTCCGCCATATCGGCCGGGGCGACATTGGATATCACGGAAATGATTCCCTTTCCCCCCAGGGCCAGCAGGGGAAGGGTAAAGGCGTCGTCACCGGAAAGGACATCGAAATCCGGATCGCACAGACCGATGATGTCGCTCATCTGCTTGATGGACCCGGCCGCCTCCTTCACGCCGACGATATTGGGAATCTTCGCCAGCCGGGCCAGGGTATCCGGATTCAGGTTCACACCCGTCCTTCCGGGAATATTGTAAACGACGATCGGGATCGGGACTTCCTCGGCAATGGCCTTGTAATGCTGATAAAGCCCTTCCTGGGTGGGCCGGTTGTAATAGGGGCACACGATGAGAGCCCCGTCCGCCCCCGCCTCGCAGGCATGCTTCGTCAGGCGAAGGGCTTCCGCCGTGCTGTTCGACCCGGTCCCCGCGATGACGGGAATTCTTTTCTTCACGGCATCGATGGTGATTTCAATGACCCGGTCGTGCTCTTCGTGAGTCAGCGTGGCGGACTCGCCGGTGGTACCGCAGGGCACGATGCCCGACGTGCCGTTTTCAATCTGAAATTCAATCAGTTTCCTCAACGCCTCTTCGTCGACCTGGCCGTTCTTGAAAGGCGTAATAATGGCAACTATTGCTCCCTTAAACATAAAGCCCCCTTACATATGGAATTCAGGTATCCGTTCGCCGCGCACCAGGTCCTCGTAGGTTTCCCGCTCCCTGATGACGTAGAACCGGTCGTCCCTGACGAGAACCTCCGCGACCCGCGGCCGCGAGTTATAGTTGGAAGACATGGAGAAGCCGTAAGCTCCCGCACTCATGACCGCAATGAGCTCTCCCTGGTCGACCCCGGGCAATTTTCTGTTTTTCGCCAGATAATCCCCCGATTCGCAGATGGGCCCGACGACATCGGCGACGATTTCGACCCTTTCCCTTTCCGCAACCGGCAAAATCCGGTGATAGGAATCGTACAGGCTCGGCCGGATCAAATCGTTCATCCCCGCGTCGACGATCACGAAATCCTTCTCGTCCGTATTTTTCCGGTAGAGCACTTTCGTGACCAGGGCACCGGCGTTTCCGACCAGCACGCGGCCCGGTTCGAAAATAAGCGTATAGGGCAGATCACGCGCAAACGCCATCAGGGCTGCCGCGTATTCCGCCGGCTCGGGCGGTGTTTCATCCTTGTAGGTGATGCCCAGTCCGCCGCCAAGGTCCAGGTAACGGATGACGAATCCTTCCTCTTCCAGCCGCCCCAGCAGCTTTTTCAGGCGCTTGAGGGCATCCACGAACGGCGATGTTTTGGTGACCTGCGAACCGATATGGCAGCTGACGCCGATCACATCGATGTTTTCAAGTGTACGGGCCCGGCGATACGCCTCCAGGGATTTTTCGATATCGATCCCGAACTTGTTTTCCTTCAGCCCCGTCGAGATATGGGGATGCGTTTCCGCGTCGACATCGGGATTGATCCGCAGGGCCACCCCCGCCCGCTTTCCCGTTCTCTTCGCACAGGCGGCGATGGCATCGAGTTCCTGGCCGGATTCGACGTTGAACATCAGGATGCCCGCTTCCAGGGCGAATTCGATTTCCTCGGCCTTCTTGCCGACTCCCGAGTAAACGACCTTTTCAGGATCGACGCCGGCCTTGAGCGCACGGTACAGCTCGCCGCCCGACACGATGTCGACCCCGCCCCCCTCCTCGATAAAAAGACGGAGAATGGCGATGTTCGAATTCGACTTGACGGCAAAGCAGGTCAGGTGAGGAAGCCCTGAGAAAGCGCCGTCGAATACACGGAAATGACGCTTCAACGTCGCATGGCTGTACACGTAAAAAGGCGTACCGACGGCGGAGCCGATTTTTTCGAGGGGCACGTCTTCGCAGTAAAGCCGGCCGTTCCGATATCGAAAGTCATTCATGGGCAATTTTCCATCGTGTAGGTGAAGTGGATTTCGGCCTCTTCAGACGGTTCGCTGCACAAACCCTTTGCGCCGCAGATCACCATTACATACTTGTATACAAAATCCTTGCGCACCGTTTTATCGAAATAAACGTAGCTGCCGTCGTATTCGCGGATATAGGACAACTGTCCGCGTGACAATTCGGCAACCAGTTTCCGCGTAGCCGGGCAATCCCTGCAATCCCCTTCCGCGATGTTGAAATCCGAGCGGTAGATTTTCACCGCCTCCGGCACGGACTTCTCTTTCCCGAAATTCCACATCAGGATCACGCCGCATTCGGATTGATCCAGGGAAAGCATAGGGGGCGCTTTCGTCGCCTTCACCGCCTTCTTCGTCACTTTCCCGGCCGGTGTCGCCGCCGGCTTCGTCGCTTTCTCGGTCGTTGCCGCCTCCGTTTGTGTTGCTTTCCCGGCCGGTGCCGCCGCCGGCTGCGTTGCTTTCTCGACCGTTGACACCGCCGTCTGCGTCGGCCGCGGATCTCCGGTTTTGCCGCAACCGGACAAGCAAGTCAAGAAAAGAAACAGGAAAACCAGTCCAGCCAGGATCCGGGTTGTCTTCTTCATGTGCCCTCGATGTCTGAAAGTCTTTTCGCGACATTCGCAGCCGCCGTGCCGCCGGCGCTTTTTCTCGCGTTGACGGAATGCTCGACGGTGATGACGTCGTAAATA
>JAGVTI010000295.1 GCA_019136935.1 Deltaproteobacteria bacterium | reverse complement strand
GGGAGATAAGGAAAGAAAAAAACAGCAGCAACGACGTAAATCCCTGGACTTTAAATTGGTTCATCTTCATTTCCCCCCTTTTTTTCGTCCTCTTCCATTCCTCTAAAGGGCTTTCTTCTTTTCCTCCTGCCTGGCCTTACGAATGTTTTTGTCCAATTCGCCGGGTTTAAGAGTTCCCCAGACAATCACCTTGTAAGGTCTGGGAGTGCCGAACAATTCCTCGTCGGATTGAACGGGAACTTCAAGAATGAGCGTCTTCAGATAACCGTGCAGCTTGTCCCACTCCTTCAGGGTAATTTTGTCACCCATCTTTTTTTCATTCAGAACGAAAAAATCCGTCGGAAACCGCTCCGGATTCAAACGGATTTCGACGGCATCACAGGTCGATTTTCGCAGCATGGTGAACACGAAACCGTCGCGGCTCTTTTCCATGCCCGCCGGCGGCACGGCCTTCTCCGCACCCCTGTCGCCCTTCATGAAAAGATCCAGAAAATCCCTCACGCCGCTCGCCGGAATCCGGGTCGTTACCATCAAATCGTCTCTTTGCGGTATTTCATGGGGGAAAAGAAGTTTGATGCCGTATTGAACCGCCCGGTAGGCGATGGCGATGCCGGCGCATTCATGCCCGTGAAATTGAAAGGCCCGGTCAAGCCCGATCAGATCTTCCTTTCCGTCAACCATGATTTTAATGGGCGGCGGGGTGGGAACCTTGACGGTGACCCCGTACTTCTGGTGGCACTCCAGGCAGCTGCCGGCAAAACCGAAGACGGGGAACATGAAAATCATGAAATATACAACCAGCGCTGAAAAAATTCTCTTCTTCACATCGTCTCTCCTTTTTTCAGGATGCATGGAAGCGGGGCCTCCATTTTTCTTTTGTAGCTGAAATAGGCGTACAGCAGCAGACCCGTAGCGATTGTGACCAAACCGTAAAACGACGTGACCGGCCTGCTCGTAATCGAAAAGAAGATAATCCAGAGATTGCCGGCGATGAACAGAACAGGCGTCACCGGATAGCCGAAAGTTTTACAGGGTCTTTCAATCATGGTCCTTGTAAACCGGAGCTTGACCATGCCGATCACGGTCAGCATGGCTGAAAATGACAGGGTAAAACCGATATAGAGCAAAAGGTTCTCGAACGATGCGGTCAGCACCATCAGAACGGAAACGGTCCCCTGGAAAAAAATGGAATAGGCGGGGGTCCGGCGAAGACTGCTCGTCTTTCCGAAAAGCTTGAAAAACATCCCATCCCGGGACATTGCATAATAGACCCTCGGCCCGGTCATGATCATCGCGCTCAACACCGACAGCAGCCCGATCGCGATAACACCGCCGAAATACCTGCCGACGGTATCCCCGAACAAGGACATCGCCGATTGCGCCCCCACGTCAATCGCCCCCGTCATTTTTTCCGGGGAAAGGGTCTGAATGAAAACCATGTTCAACAGCAGGTAAAGACCCGTCACCGCTACGGCACCCGCACACAGGGCGACGGGAATGTTCCGGCCCGGTTTTTCAATCTCGCCGCCCAGGTAGGTGGCGGCGTTCCAGCCGCTGTAGGCAAAGGACACGAAGATCAGCGCGATGGCAAACGATTCCCCGAACAGGCTCTTCCCCGCTCCGCCGACGACGAAATGCTGCACGGGCTCCCGGGAGACACAAAACCCGGCGGCAATGAAAAAGACCAGGAAGCCTATTTTAAACAGGGTCAATCCATTTTGAACCCTCGTGCCCAGGGCCAGGCTGTGGTAATGGATAAAAGAAAAAATCAGGATCATCAGCGAAGCGAGAACCGTTACGGGCGACAGTGTAAGGATCGGGAAGTCTCCCATTGAGACGATGAAGGCGGATGATTTTCCCATCCCGGGAATGACACACGAAGTATATGTCGCGAAGGCGATGGCCGCCGCCGCAATGGGCGCGGAAAATCCGACGATCAGGGAAATCCATCCCGACAGGAAGGCCACGCTCTTACCGAAACTTTCCCGGAGAAAAACGTATTCCCCCCCCGCCCTTGGAAACATCGCCCCCAGTTCCCCGTAGCACAGGGCGCCGGAAAGCGCGAAGATCCCCCCCACCAACCAACAAAGGAGCATGGTAAGCGGATCGCCGAGTTCCTTCATCACGAAGCCCGAGGTGGTGAAGATACCCGTACCCACCATGTTGGCGATCACCAGCAGCGTTGCCGAAGACAGGCCGACCTCGCGTTTGAGTTGGCTATGGTTGAAATGATTCTTCACGCCGATTCCTCATTTGCCGCATTTAAATTCTTTTGAGCGGCCGGACGGTTCCTTTTCCGCGTCGATACCATAGCGCTTGGTCAGGAAATCGCCGACGTAGAAAAGGTATAAGGACAACTTTTCTCCTTTGATTTTCTCCTCTATCGTGGCAAGAGTGCCTTGGATGATCCTTTCCTTGTCCCGGAATCCTGCGTTTGAAACGACGGCAACGGGCGTCTCGGAAGGGTAGTGCCCCTTCAATTTTCCAACGATACCCGGAACATCCTCGCGCATGGTAAAAAACACCATGGCTGCACGCGCTGCGGCCAGCTGTTCAACATCGGTGCCGTTGTTCAGAATGACGGAGCGGGTCTTTTCTCCCCAGGTCACGCCCTTCTTCAAAGCGGCGTTGGCCACATTGAAACTGCTGACGCCCGGCACAATCTCCGGATTCAGATCTTCGAAAACCTCCATGAACCACATATTCGGGCCGTAGATCGTCGGATC
>JAGVTI010000223.1 GCA_019136935.1 Deltaproteobacteria bacterium | reverse complement strand
TTTACTATTAAAACGGCCCTTTCCGGGGGGGCAAAGCGTGCGAAAGGGGAAGATCATCACCAGGACATAAAATCGAGGAAACACCCTATGAGCGAAGCCATCGACAGAAACGAAGTAGCCAAGATCAGTACCAAATTGAACGAATGCAGGCTCCATCTCCAGAAATCCAATATTTATTCCTGCATTTCGGGATTCAAGCAGGTCCTGGAAAAGATGAAGGCCACAAGGATGCTCGCCTCCGACGCGAAGGAACTGGCCAAGGACATCAATCAATTCCAGAGCCGGCTTGCGGCATCCAACACCTTCCGGAGCGTCTACGGACCCGTGACCTTCCGCGACGACGATTTCGAAACGACCCTCGACTTCATGCACCAGCTCATGATTCTCAAGGAAGAAGAGGTGCGGGAAATCATGAATCAGCGTCAATTTGATGACGATGAAGCCCAGATGCCCGGCGTCTCCGCCTCCAACCGGGAATGCATACGGCAAGCCAGCCTGGCCCTGGAACGGGGCGATTATGCCTCCGTTCAGGACATCATCGGCGACAACGGCGAGGTACGCGACCACCTGGTCGATCTGTACAATTCCGCCGGGATCCAATGCCGGAAGGGGAAGGATTACGAAAAGGCCCTCTCCAACTTCCGGAAAGCCATCGTGGTCAACGCCGGCGACGAGAACCTGTATTACAACCTCGCCCGGACCCACCTGGAAAAAGAGGATTGGCAGGCGGCAGAGAAAGCCATCGACCGGGGCCTGGCCCTCAACCCCAATTTCAACGAAGGTATCCGCCTGAAAAACTACATCGCCGCCAAAAGAAAGGCTTGAAGCCGCTCTCAGGTCTTTCACCGGCAGGCCTGCCCATCCATGCCGGCCCCGGTTTGACCGTACCGCGGACGGTCACTTGAATCTCCTTTCACGTATTCCTTCGGCAGGCAAATATTCAAAACGTCATGCCGATATCATCATCGTATCCAATCCGTCGCACCCGCCCGGATGACAACCGGGCAGATCCTTTCGACGACGAAAAAGCCATACCTCGATTTTTGAAAAGCGAGATTCTTCGCTTCGCTCAGAATGACAATTGGAAAGGCCCTTTCAAGGAACGACGACGGCGGAAAGGACATGCCTCGATGTCATTCTGAGGCGCCAGCCGAAGAATCTCTTCCTCTTAACGGATCGTGATGATTGGTTTTTTCTCATTGGGGATTACGACACAGCCTCGGAATACGGAATGACGGAAATGGACCGATTCAATTGCCGAAGGCATAAAAGACCATTCCCGGAAAATACCATGGGAGGGAAGCCGCCTCGGCAGACCCGCAGAAGCCGGAAAAGCGCGCCTCACGCCATCCCGAATTGAACTGAAGTATCCAATATCAAAAGAGATTATTTGTCGTCCCGCGAAAAACGGCTAAAGTTGTTTGGATCGATGACCGATAAGAGTGTCAAAGGCGGATGAAAAAAGACGGTCAGGAAGGAGGATCGCTGACTAAGACCGCTCAGACGCCGCCCACAAAACGCCGATCGGATCGGCGAATAAAGATTCGGCAAGGAATGCCGACAAAAAAACCTAGAAAAGGAGAAACAACCATGGCTATCAATGATATTTCCTTAACCACAGGTATGAGAAGCAACCTCCTGAGTCTTCAGGGAACGGTCGATCTTCTGAACCGTACGCAGAACCGTCTGGCCACGGGGAAAAAGGTCAACACGGCCATCGACAACCCCGTATCCTTCTTCGCCTCCCAGGCACTGACCTCCCGCGCATCCAAGATCGACAGCCTGAAGGATTCCATGGGGCAGGCGGTCCAGACGATCACCGCCGCCGACAAGGGGATCAAGGCGATCACGGCGATGATCGAACAGGCCAAAGGTATCGCCCAGGCGGCCCTGAGCGCGGACCAGAATGCGGGTGTCACAACGGTGTCCTTAACCGTTACGGGTATTGACAGCACAGACACCTTCGCATTGGGTGGTGTTACGTTAACGGCAACCGCCGGAGCCCCGGTTGCCAACCAGTTTTATGCCGGTTCCGACAGTGCCGAGATGGATGCGCTCGCTCTGGCAACCGCCATCAACGACAACGCCGGTTTGTCAATGTATACGGACACTGCGAATGGTGCCGTTATCACCATATCGAAAGTTGGCGCTGACGGTACCACGCCAGATAATGTCAAGGAGACTGACGTTAACATTACAGGCGACGGGGCCACTGCGAAAACGATTGATGCAAAGACCGAACTTCTCAATCTAGAGGAGCAGTACAACGCGATGCGCGACCAGATCACGGCGGTGGCAAACGATTCCGGGTACAAGGGCAAAAACCTCTTGTCCGGTACTAGTTTAGATTTACGCACACTGAACGTAAAGTTTGAAGGCAATACGCTGTCGGTCGTGGGTTTTGACGCGACGGCGGGTAAGGATGACGGCTCGGACGGTTTGCAAATCGGCAAGGCCACCTGGACCGCCGGGGGCAAGATCGACGCCGACCTCTTGAAACTGGATGCGGCTTTGGACACCATGCGCCAGAATGCGTCCAAACTGGCCGGTAACCTGAGCATCATCACGGTGCGCCAGGAATTCTCGACGAACATGATCAACACGCTGACCGAAGGTTCGGACAAGCTGACCCTGGCCGACACGAACGAGGAAGGGGCCAACATGCTGATGCTCCAGACCAGGCAATCCCTGAGCACGACGGCACTCAGCCTCTCGGCCCAGGCGGCGCAGTCG
>JAGVTI010000115.1 GCA_019136935.1 Deltaproteobacteria bacterium | reverse complement strand
AGGGAGATTCGGGCGTCATCTCCAATGCCATCGTCTGGTACAATCTCATGCTTTTCGTCAAAAAGGACAATCTGAATTTCAAGATGAAAGACGGCGACAAGATCGTATTCCTGCGGACCATCCCCGGTGGAGGATAAAAACCGCTTTTCCTTTGAAAACACGACCAGGACGGCACATCCCCGAAGAGGGTCCCGGTTGAAAATACCGGGGCCCTCTTCATCTTGAAAAGTTGAATAAATACAGTAAATAAAGATAGCATTTTCCCCGCGAAGAATGTTATCTTGACAGGGATTGTAGAGAAGGCACAATAACCACCATCGGAGGTCTTCATGAAACGATTCTTTCGGAACCATATCATCATCCTTTCGTTTATAATCGTTCTGCTGCTCTTGTTTTTTCTTTACGGCACCGATCGGGTATCCGCCGTCGACCGGAACACCTATAAAAGCCTGAAAACCTTCAATGAAGTCCTCGACATGGTGGAAAAAAACTATGTGGAAGAGGTCAAGTTACAGGATCTGATCCAGGGCGCCATCTCCGGCATGATGAAATCACTCGATCCTCACAGCACTTTCATGACCGCGGAGGAATACAAGGAACTGGAAGTCGAAACGAAAGGCAGCTTCGGCGGGATCGGCATTGAAATCACCCTCCTGAAGGATGTGCTGACCGTCGTTTCACCCATCGAGGATACACCGGCGTTCCAGGCCGGCATCAAACCGGGGGACCAGATCATCAAAATCGACGGGAAATCGACCAAGGATATCACCATCCAGGAGGCGGTGAAAAAACTCCGTGGGCCCAAGGATACGAAAGTGACCATCACCATTTACCGGGAGAGTCTGCAAAAACCGAAGGATTTCGTGCTGACACGGGCCATCATCAAGATCACCAGCGTCAAGTCCCGATTGATGGATGACGGCATCGGCTACTGCCGCATTGCCAGTTTCCAGGAGAGGACGGGGGACGATTTGAAAAAGGCGGTCAAGGAAATGGATGCGAAGGCCAATCACCTGAAGGGGATCGTACTCGATCTCCGTAACAACCCCGGAGGCCTTCTCAATCAATCCATCGAGGTTTCCGACGTTTTTCTCAAATCCGGCATGATCGTATCAACAAGGGGCAGAATCAAGGCCATGGATACGAGTTCCTCGGCGAAAAACGACGGCGACGAACCAACCTGTCCGATCGTGGTTTTGATCAACGAAGGTTCCGCCAGTGCATCGGAAATTGTGGCGGGAGCCCTTCAGGATAACGGCCGCGCCCTGATCCTCGGCACGCGAAGCTTCGGCAAGGGCTCCGTCCAGACCCTGATTCTCCTTGAGGACGGTGCGGCCTTGAAGCTGACGACGGCAAAATACTACACCCCCAGCGGGCGATCGATCCAGGCCGAAGGGATCGCTCCCGACATCACTCTCAAATACGCGAAAGCGGCTGAAGAAACAGCGGAAGGGGACGAATCTCTCCGGGAACAGGATCTGAAGGGGCATATCAAGTCGGCGAAGGAAAACGGCCAGAAGCCGCCTGAGGAAACAGCCGTCCCGCCCAAAAAAGAGGCGGAGGAAGCGGCGTTCGTTCAGGACAACCAGATTAAGGCGGCGGCTGACATCCTGAGAAGCTGGCATATTTTCATGAAAGGAAAGAAAAACTAAACTGAAGCGGCGCAGGCGTAAAAAAACACGAATCATTCTTTTCTTTCTCACATTTGCGGTGCTGACGGCATTGGCCCTTCTCTGCCTCAATCTTTTCGAAGAAAAGCGGAAGGCTCCGGTCGCTCCGAAGGAAACAGAAACCCGCATCCGGAAGGAATTGAAAAAAGCGGAGGAAAAAAAGCAGCCCCCGGCCAAGATTGCCGAGGTGGACCGGACGAAAGACCGGGATTCCGTGACCGCACCGGATATCAAGGAAAGAGTCCGTATCGCGATCCTGATCGATGACATCGGCCAGGACATGGCGGTGCTTCACGATCTTCTGGACATCGACGTCCCCTTGAGCTTTGCCGTCCTGCCGCATCAGCCGCATTCCACGCAGGCGGCACAGGCGATCCATCGAAGGCATCGGGAAACGCTGCTCCATCTGCCGATGGAACCGCAGTCTTACCCCAAGGACCGGCCGGGCGAGGGCGCTCTTTTCCTCAGCATGAACGACGAGGAAATCAGGAAACAGTTCCAGAAAAATCTGGCATCCGTCCCTCATGCCCTTGGCGTCAACAACCACATGGGATCTCGTTTTTCCGAAGACGAGGAGAAGATGGCCGTCGTCATGACGGAAATGAAGGACAGGGGACTCTTCTTCGTGGACAGCCGGACGACCAGTCATTCCAAGGCAAAGGAAGCCGCGGACAGAACGGGCGTCCCTTTCCTGGCAAGGAAAATTTTTATCGACAACGATCAGTCTTACAAAGCCTCGTTGCAGATCTTAACGGATCTTTTGCGGGAACCGGCCACGATCAACGGGAACGGTCCCGTGCTGCTGATCGGCCACCCCTACCCGAGCACCGTGGCTGCTCTCAGGGACGCCGTACCGCTGCTGGAGGCAAAGGGAGTCAAGATCGTCCCGGTGTCGAAAATTGTTCGTCATTGAGTTAACGGCTCTTCTTTCCTGGACGATCTGAAAAGACCGTCGGAAACAAACCGCCGCGGCGGGAAGGAAACGTGAAATATTTTGTCAGGACTACTCGGAGTGAGATTGAATCAGGCCATGTGGAAAAAATATTGCGGAATCTCCTTGATCTT
>JAGVTI010000109.1 GCA_019136935.1 Deltaproteobacteria bacterium | reverse complement strand
CTCGGGGGTTTGGATATCCGCAATCAATCCCCATTCGAAGCGTGAGCGGAGCCTTCCCTCCAGGTTGGGTATGTCTTTCGGAAAATTATCGCTGGTCATGACGATCTGCTTGCCGGAGTCGTGAAGGGTGTTGAAGGTGTGGAAGAATTCCTCCTGTGTCCGGTCTTTCCCGGCGATAAATTGGATGTCGTCGATCAGAAGGCAGTCGATGTTCCTGAACTTTTCTCTGAATTTCGGCATTTTGTCGTGACGGATGGAACTGATCAATTCATTGATGAATTCCTCCGCCGACACATACAGGACGTTCATTTCCGGGTACAGGGAGTAGGTTAACAATCCAATCGCATTGAGAAGATGCGTTTTTCCCAGGCCGACGCCGCCGTAGATGAAAAACGGGTTGTAATTCTTTGCAGGATGTTCCGCCACGGCAATCGATGCCGCATGGGCGAACTGATTGGAGGAGCCTATGACGAACCGCTCGAAGCTATAGTTTGGATTCAGCGTATGATGGTACTGTATTTTGGTCGTTTTTATCGCCGTCGCCGGAATTTTATGATCCGAAACATCGGTCGCGGGAACCGTCTCAAACTTGATTTCTCCCTGTGCAATGACAAAAACCACATTCGTATCGTAACCGATAATGTTGACAAGGCATTCCCGGATCGTGTGATGGTAATTTTCGACGAGCCAGTCCTTGAAAAATCGATTCGGCACGGCAAGCGAAACCTGATTCTCGTCGACGGAGAGAATCCGGATCGGCTTGATCCAGGTTTCAAAATTCTGCTTTGAAACCTTTTCCTGAATCAATTTTTGTATGTTCTCCCATAAAATCTGCAAGTTAAAACCCTCATCAACAACATTATCAACAGGTGTTGATAGTTCTCATCGATCGGTCAGCACGTAATCGTCATCACCCCACCGAAATTCCGAAAAGGGAATCATCGCTATTTCTCAGGGTTGACATGGAGAAGGAGCTCGACGAGGCGCCCCAATTCTTCCGTGGATGAAAAGCGGATTTCAATCGACCCTTTCCTGTCCTTTTTCTTGATCTGAATTTTGGTCAGAAAGAGGTTGGACAGCCTCTTTTCCAGATCGTCCAGGTACAATTCCCTCTTGGCGGCTTTTTTTTCTTTTTTCGGGGTTTTAAGGGCTTGAATGAGTTTTTCCGTTTCCCGGACATTCAAATCCCTGGCGACGATCGTCTCGAAAACAACCGCCTGTTCTTCCGCTGTTTCAATGGAGAGAATAGCCCGGGCATGTCCGGCCGTAATTTTCTTTTCGATCAGAGCCTGCTGGATCTTTCCGGGAAGTTTCAACAGGCGGACCGTATTGGCGACGGTTGAGCGGTCCTTCCCGATCTTGGCGGCGATACTCTCGTGGGTCTGGCCGAACGTTTCCATCAGGGTTTGGTAGGCGTTCGCTTCTTCCAAAGGATTCAATCCCTCCCGCTGGAGGTTTTCGATCAGGGACAGTTCGGCGGCCTCGGCGTCGCTTGCGTTTCGGATCACGATGGGCACGTTCTTGAGCCCCGCTTCCTGGGCGGCGCGCCAGCGTCTTTCCCCGGCAATGATCTCATAACCCGAGTCGAATTTTCTCACCACGATGGGCTGAATAATGCCGCTTTTTCGAATGGAGGCAACGAGTTCCTTCTGTTCCCGGTCGCGGAAATCCTTTCTCGGCTGAAAACGGTTCGGCGTGATTTCCTCAATGCCGCATGTGATCAAATGGGGCCTGTCCTCCATTTCCGCCAGGAGGTCGGGGAACATGGCCTCTAATCCCCGGCCCAGGGACTGTTTAGGTGGCATTTAAATTCTCCCGCAATTCAGAAATTCCCTGGTCAATTCCAGGTATGATTGGGCTCCCCGGGAGCGGATATCATAGAGAATGATGGGAAGACAGTGACTCGGGCTTTCGGACAGACGGACGTTCCTGGGAATAACGGTCTGAAACACCCTGCTTCCGAAATGTTTCCGAATATCCTCACTGACCCGGTGGGACAGGAGATTTCTGGCATCGAACATCGTCAGTAAAATCCCTCCCAAGCTCAGAGACGGATTCAGCCGGGTCTGCACGATTTTCAAGGTGTTTAACAACTGTCCCAGTCCTTCCATGGCAAAATACTCGCACTGCAAAGGCACCATCAGGCTGTCCGAAGCGACCAGGGCGTTAATCGTCAAAAATCCCAGGGAAGGTGGACAGTCCAGGATCACAAAATCGTAGGAGATATCCAGATGCCGCAGAAAATTACGGAGCCGCTTTTCCCGTTCTTCCAGGTGGATGAATTCGACCTCGATCCCGATGAGGTCCTGGTTCGAAGGAATCAGATCCAGGTTCGGGATCTGGGTCGGGATTACCGCCTCTTGAAGTGAAATTTTACCGATCATGGCATGGTAAAGATTTTTGTCTTGAATCAGACGCTTATCTACTCCCATACCGCTTGTCGCATTACCCTGTGAATCGCAGTCGATAAGAAGGGTCTTTTTTTCCGCCACGGCCAGACAGGCAGACAGGTTAACCGCCGTTGTCGTCTTGCCGACCCCTCCTTTTTGGTTTGCGATACAGATGATTTTGCGCATGATGAGTTTGAGTTTTCATATTCCGGTTAAGCGTAAAGTTGGTGAACCCATAACATAAATCGAGGGTTTTTTTAAGGATAAAAATGCCGGCGCCTAAGGCACCGATAACAGGACACTATGAAAAGTGGGTTAAAGCGTGGAAACCATTTTGGGGGGCGATT
>JAGVTI010000070.1 GCA_019136935.1 Deltaproteobacteria bacterium | reverse complement strand
GATACGCCGGAAAAGATGGAAACGCCGGCATAGATCACCGCCTCGCTCCTCACCTGAGGAAGGAGCGCCTCGGTCAACGTCGGCATCACCGAGTAGGGAATCATGGTGGAAATGCTGACAATGCTGAATCCCTGGGCGCTTTTTTCTTTCGGAATGAACTGGACGATCAGGGCGATGACGGCCGACGTCAGAAGAACAATGGCGGCGCCGTGAACGATGCGGAGCAGGACCATCGACGGCACGGTCACGACCCAGAGATACGAGCAGGAAGCAGCGATCATGAGAAAAAGCGACACCATGAGAACGGTGTAGGCATTCCGTGCCTGGATCCATGGAATCACGAACAGCCGGAGTGCAAACGCCGCCATGGGTTCCAGGCCGACGAGAAAACCACGCCATGCGAGGGGAATGCCGATCACACCGAGATAATGATAGAAGCCGTAAAATACGGAAACGTTGCAAAATGCCGCCATCAGGATCAGGCAGAGGGCGAGAAACTCGAAGGAAAACAGCTTCGGGGATTCGGGTATGTCACGCAAGGATAGGCTCTTTCATGACAGGATTTTTTTCAGGGCGCCGACAAAGACCTCCATGGCCTCCAGCCGTGCAAGACTGACCCGGATATGATCGGGGTAACGGAAACCCGTCATGGGCCTGATCATCACCCCTTCCCGCATGAGCTTGCGGTAAGCGAGGGTGTCGCTCCCCGGCAGTCGGACAATGAGATAGTTCCCTTCCCCGGCAATAAGGGGCAGCCCCATCTTCGAAAGCTCCTCGCACAGGAATGCCTTGCTCTCCGCCACCAGTTCACGGGTCCGCCGGATATGTCCGGTGTCGTCCTGCAGGGCGGCCCGGGCCGCTTCCTGGGCGATCGCGTTGACGGAATAGACGACACAGGTCCGCCGGATCATGTCGACGACATCCGGATTGCCGGCCAGGTAACCGATGCGCAACGCGGCGAGCCCGTACATCTTGGAAAACGTCCGGAAGACCACGACATTCGGGTATTGACGGATGAGGGCGATCCCGTCCGGATAGTCCGCCGCTTCGACGAATTCGAAGTAGGCCTCGTCGATGACCACGATCTGCCTGCCGTCGACGGCGTCGAGAAAATCCGTGAGAATCTTCCTTGACCAATAGGTCCCCGTGGGGTTGTTCGGATTGCATACGAAAAGGATCTTGGTGCGATGGTCGATGGCGCGCAGCATTCCCCGGTCGTCGAAGCCCTCCCGGACAAGGGGAATGACCCTGGCCTCGATGCCGGAAAAGGTGGCCACCCACTCGTAGACGGCGAAGGTTTTATCGGCGGTGATGATGTTGTCCCCCTGTTCGCAGAAGGCCTTGATGACAAAGGTGATCACCTCGTTGGCGCCGTTGCCCACGAGAACCTGATCGGGGTCGATGCCGTGGATGGCGGCGATTTCCCGGCGAAGGTAATAGGAGTCACCGCTCGGATAAACCGCGCCGGACGGCGGTGAAAATTTACATATCACTTCCTGGGCACCGGGAGGGGGACCCAGGGGGTTTTCGTTGTTGTTCAGACGCAGGAGCCGGTCGCAGCGATAGAGCTTCTTCAGCTCCGCATCCGGCTTGCTGGGGATATAGGGTTCGAATTCCCGGACGTAGGCCGGGATCAGCAGGTCAAGATTCGGCTGCATCATGATATTGAAAGACAACAAGATCGGACTGGCCGGCAAAGGGTAAAACAATCTCCGGCTTAAAGCCCCGCGCGATGATGACCGGGATCAGTTCTGCATGCCACGGAACGCCCAGGTCGAGTTCAAAAAAGAGATTCCGGAAACGCTCTTCCGACAGAAACCGGATATGCCTCTCCACGTTGGCCGAAAAATCGGCACCGGGCAAAAGGGGACGAAGCGTGACTTCCGACCGTTCACGATTGACGTCCGCCGCGAACAGGGAATACCCCGCACGTGTTTCGCTCATGTCACGGATGATCCGGATGTCCCGTGCCAGGACAAGGCGTTCGTAAGCCCGTTCAAGGTACTCCAGCAGTCCTGCGTGGGACCACACCTCGCCGCCCGGATCTTCATGGAGGTGCCGGTAAAAGAGCGATCTTTTGATCGGCGTCACATCGTCACGGTAATGGTTCAAATCGCCAAGAGGCTCGAAATTGGCCTCCAGTCCGTGTGGAAGTCCTGAGATGCTCAGAAGTCCCAAAGCCCTGCCGCGGGCGATCCGGCTGAGGCAGGCATCAAGCAGGGCGGCGCCGGTGTCCGTTCCCTGATCCGTCTGAAAGAAGTACGGTCCGTAACACTGGACGATTTTTTCCGTCCTGGAAAAATAGAGGATGCCGCCGACCACGGCCTTCCGCGGATTCATGGCGACCAGACATTGATAATCGCCGCCGGCAACCATGTCCACTACTTTACCGGGATGATCGAAGAAAGAGGGTCTCTCCTGCTCCGAATAGTGATTCCCCACCAGGAGGCAAAATTGCTTGAGCCTTTCCGGATCAGGCGTCTCCAGCCTGATTTCGCCGGAGGTCTCCGGCAGGGGAAGGTCATCGGAAATCCTGGGGTAAGTTTTCTCCTTGACGACGGACAGAGAGACCAGATTGCCCTTTTCGATCGTGACGTGAAGATGATCCACGGAACGCGAAGCAAGGAGCAGTCCCATTTCGGACAGGTCGCATTCCCCTTCATAATTAAAGGTCACAGACGGCGCGATGTTGAGGCCCCGCAGATTCATGCCGGATGCGGAAAACCGGAAAGTGGCCTGCGTGTAATAGATCCCGTCGAGACACTCGATCTTCAATTCATTCCCCGGGCATGCTGAATTGCAGAGATACTGGAAGATCTCTTCCACGGCAAGTTCGAGACTCAGACAGTCCGCTTTACCCAGGCCGAAGACACCGGCCGATGATGCCACCGTTTGGGTGACAATGGGAAGATAGGCAGGAAGGGCCTGGAGGTTGAGGCAGACGATGCGTTTGCTGTTTGTATTCATGGGATAATCCTTACGTTCCGATTCTCAGGAGAAGATTTGCGGCCACCCTCCTCCGGTATACCGCCGTCGCGCGGATGTCGTCGATGGGCGCCATGGCTTTTCCCGCCAGGTCCGCCGCCGCTTCCAGTACCGCCGGAGAAAGGGTTTTGCCGGTTAGGGCCGCCTCGGCGTCCGGGGAGACGACGACCGTCGGCCCGACACTCCCCCAGGCGATACGGGCGGATTCGATCACGCCTGCGGGCGATGTTTTCACCAGGGCCGCCATGCTGGCGATGGCGCAGGCAAGGGCCTTGCGCTGCCCCACTTTTTCAAAATGCTGCACCCGGTATCCCTCCGGCTTTTTTATCCGGATTTGTGTCAGGACTTCGCCTCTCTCAAGTTGCGTTTTACCGGGTGCCGTAATGAAACCGGACAGGGGAACGACCCGTTCACCGGACTGAGTGCTCAGAATGAGATCGGCATCCAGGACATACAGCGGCGGCAGCGTGTCCCCCGCCGGAGAGGCCGTACAGATGTTGCCGCCGATGGTCGCCATGTTGCGGATGGGGGGCGACCCCAGTGTTGAAAGGGCCTTCGCCAGGACGGGGATCTGTTCCCGGATCCGCGGATGATTGAGGAGATGACGAAAGGTCGTGCAGGCACCGATCCAGAAACCGTCTTCATCCTCCCGGATTCCCGTCAGTTCGGCGATCCGCTCCAGGCAGATCAGGACAAGATTGTCCGCGCACCGGGCGCGCATCTGAACGAGCAAATCCGTACCGCCGGCGTAGACTCGCGCTTCCGGTTCATTTTCCAGGAAGGACCACAGTTCGGGGAGATTCTTCGGCAGGAGGACCCTGTTCATCCGGCCTTCTCCTTCTGCTTCTGCATCGCCCGGGCCGCAGCCTCCACGGCGTCGACAATCTTCTGATAGCCCGTACAGCGGCAGAGATTCCCGCTCAGCGCTTCCCGGATCTGCTCCCGCGTCGGCTCCGGATTCTCTGTTAACAGAGCCCTTGCCGCGAGAATCATGCCGGGGGAGCAGTAACCGCACTGGACAGCGCCGCACCGGATGAATGCCTCCTGAAGAGGATGCTGCCGGTTTTCACCGGCAAGACCTTCGATCGTGGTAATGGATTTTCCTTCCAGCTGGACCGCCAGCATGAGGCAGGAAAGCCTGTTTTCACCGTCCACCAGGATCGTACAGGTCCCGCATTCGCCACTGCCGCAACCTTCTTTGATTCCGGTAAGACCGAAATCTTCCCGGAGGAGGTCGATCACACGCCGATCCGGCGCGCAATCGATTTGCGTTTCTTCGCCGTTCAGGACAAATCGGATGATCATGACGGTTTCCTTTCGCAAGCGGTCTGCTGTTCGACCATGGCTTCCAGAATCCTTTCCGCCGTCAGAGGCGCCGTTTTGACCCGGATGCCGCAGGCTTGCGCCAGTGCGCCGGCAATGGCCGGCAACGGCCCGTTGATGCCGACCTCGCCGGCTCCCTTCATGCCGTAGGGACCGGATGTCTCGCATGTCTCGACGGAAATGGACATCATATCCGGAATATCCATGGCGCCGGGAATGATGAAGGTGGCAAGGTCCGGAGTGAGAATCCGCCCTTCTTCGAGCTTGATTTCTTCGCACAGGGCATACCCGATACCCTGGGCAATGGCGCCGTGCACCTGCTGCTCGTATGACTGGGGATTGAGCACCCTCCCGGCGTCCGTCGCTGCGAGGTATGCCTTGACCTCCAGCGTCCCGGTCAGCTCATCCATCTCCACGGCGGCCAGATGGGCGGCATAGGAAAAAAGGAGATGGGGAAACCCGATGAAGAAGGCCTTTCCCGTTTCGAGGCCGTCACGGGCCACGGGCATGATGAACTGGCTGATGCAGATACGGTCTTCCGGCGGCATGACGGAGGCCAGAATATTCAGCGGGATTTCCCTGCCCGATTTGAGGTGCTTCACCCGGCCGGGCAGAAGCTCCAGTTCATCCACCGTATCGGCAAGAATCATGAGGGCGGCCCGGCCGATGATCCGGCGGCGAAGCTCTTCCGCTGCCTGGATCAGGGCGTTTCCGTAGGTGTAGGTTGTGCGGCCGGCCGAGGCGGAACCCGAAGGGAGGGTCCGCGCCGTATCCGGCTGCACGAGTTCGATGGCGTCATTCTCCTGGCCCAGGACCCCTCCGGCGATCTGGAAGAAGGCGGTGGCGTTTCCCTGTCCCATGTCCGACACGCCGCAGTAAACGCGGATTTTGCCCTCCGCCGTCAATTCCACCTTGGCGATGGCGGAGTCCGGCAATCCGCGGCCGTAACCCATGGCGTTGAAAACGGCGGCCACACCGACGCCTCTTTTTTTGAAGGGAGGCGCTTCGGCCATCCATTGTTCTTTTCCCTTCCAGAGTGGGTGACTACCGACGGCTTCCAGGCAGGAAACGATGCCCGTGGAATGGGTCATCGTAACACCGGCGCCGTTTTTATCTCCCCGCTGGAGGGCGTTTTTCATCCGCAGGTCAAGAGGATCCATCCGCAGCTTTTCCGCCAGGCGGTCCATCATCCCTTCGAAGGCGAAGCTGACCTGTGCCACGCCGAATCCACGCATGGCGCCGGCAACAGGGTTGTTCGTATATACGCACCAGCCTTCGATGAGGGTATGGGGAATCCGGTATGGGCCGGAGGCGTGCTCCATGCCAAGGGCCATGACTTCGCCGCCAAGGTGGGCGTAAGCCCCCGTATCGTAATACAGGCGGCATTTCAGGGCGTGGAGCGTTCCGTCGGAGCCGGCGCCGAGGCGGTATTCCATGCGCACGGCATGGCGCTTGAACCCTGCCGCCATACTTTCCTCGCGGGACCACCACATCTTGACGCGCCGCCCACCGGCATGGATGGCGGCAAGAACGAGCAGGCACTGGACCGTGGCGCCATCCTTGCCCCCGAATCCACCGCCCAGATAGGGGCCGATGATCCGGAGCCGATCCATGGGAATGCCCAGGGCATGGCTGATTTCGAACCGGTCGCGGAAAGGCGCCTGTGTCGAAACGACGAGGACAATCTTCCCGTCCGGTTCCTGCCAGGCGATGCCGTTTTCCGTTTCCAGGAAGGCATGGGCTACGGAGGGAACGGTGAATGTTTCCTCGAGAATGACGTCACACTCACTGAAGGCCTCTTCGGCGTTTCCCTTATCGACGGTCGCCGCCAGAAGGACGTTGCTTCCCGAATGTTCTTCGTGGACCAGGGGCGCATCCGGCCGCAGGGCGTCATCGATGCTGAAGATGCCGGGAAGAGGTTCAATATCAACGGTGATGAGCGCCAGGGCCTGCGCGAGAACGGTTCTGTCTTCCGCCAGGACAAGGGCGACGGGATCGCCGCAATGGCGGATCTTGTCGGTGCACAGAACCGGCTGATCCTTATGGACGATCCCCTGTCGATTCGTTCCGGGCACATCACGGCCGGTGAGAATGGCAATCACACCGGGAAGGTTCTTTGCCTGTCCGGCATCGAGCCCGCGTATCCTGCCGTGGGGAATCCCGGCACGCCTGACGCCTGCCCAAAGGAGCCCGTCTCCGTAGTGATCCGTGGCATACTTTTCCTCCCCCGACACCTTGGCTTCGCCATCAGCCCGGGGGATGGAGCAACCGATTTCAGGGATAAATGATTTCATACCGTCCAATTCATCGACAGGGGTTCCCCAAGGGGGAATATTTTTTCAGGAGCCGTTTTGGTATAAATCACAATCGTGGGAGTTTATAACACAAGGATGGATGCCGTTCAACGGCGAATACCGCCAAAATACCTCCGCAAACGGAAAAGAACCGCTTGTTATCCTGAATCCTTCACTGCACTCGAGAATCAACCCCGTGAAGGGTCTCGGGTTTTTCAGCCCAAGATTTTCCGTCGCCGGCATTCGCCGGAATGGGGTGCCATGGACAATCCCTGCAAGAAGGATGAGGTTGTTCCTACATCCGGTGCGCCTCAAGGCTGTAACGCTTCAAAACCCCGGATCGTCCCGGCAATCTCGAAACTCAACTGCCCGAGAGCCCGGCTGTGTGCCGCGGCCAGGTCCGCATAGCCGGCACCCTGAGCCGGTTCGACAAGGGTTGTGTGTCCCCGGCGGGACTGTCCGTTTTTCGATGAGCTCACCGTCCAAAGCACGTCCAGGGTTGCCGCTTTCCCGAGTTCCGACTCGAAACGCAGAATGTCGATCACAACGCGGTACGACGCGCCTGCGGCCGTCGACCGGGGGAAAAGGGTGACCTGCGCTGATTCCAACATCGAAACGAGGTTTTCGACAACGACATGCCCTATGCTGTTTTTGAGCGGAGAAGCCCAGCGGTCGAACTCGCCGACGGACACCTGATTGGGACCGGTCCGAACAACGATCTGCGGCCGGTCGACGGCATCCGGCACCGAGACCGGACCCACCGAAACGGAGTAACCCGCCTGCGGCATCACGGCAGGGACGGAAACGGTGGTGGAATTCAGGGTATAAAAACGGGATGGGGTGGACGATGCACATCCCGAGACGACAACCGCAATGACACAACAAATTATGAGGTGGGCGAGTCTTTTCATCATGGTTTCTCCTGTGATTTTCCTCGAATGAGGGCTTCGGGATTTCTTTCGAGATACTCGGTAAGACCGCTGACACCCTGCGCGGCTCGGGTGATCTCCTGCAGCGCCTCCCGCAGCTGGAGCTGCGTCGGCGCATCCTTGCCGACCAGCGTGGCATCGATATTTTGCAGCACGCGCTTCAATTCTTCCAGGTTATTCTTCACTTCGGGCATGATATCGCCGTCGACGCGTTTCAGCAGACTATCCGTCGTTTCGAGAAGCCTCTTCAGATCCGTACCGATACCATCCAGAGGCATTTTTTCGATCTTCGTCAGGATGCTGTTGATCTTCGTCTCGACATCCTGCAGACCGCTCGGCACAACCGGAAGCTCCGGCGGCGCTTTCGTCCAGTCGATTTTTGCCTTGGGGGCATCGGGAAAGATATCGAAGGTGATAAAACGCTGGCCGGTCAGGAGATTCCCGCTTCGCAGCTGTGCCCGGAGTCCCCGATCGACGGCACTCTGCATGAAAGCACGCCGTTCCCTCTCGGCATGGACCTTTGCCTCCAGAACCGGCGTTTTCCTGAGATGGGACATGAAACGGCCGGGATAAACCACGATATCGACACGCGGTCGAACGCTGTTGTTCTCCGGATTATATTCGAAACCGACGGCTGCAACCTCGCCTATGGGCAAGCCGAGATAGGTAACGGGGGAACCCGCATTAAGTCCCCGCAGAGTCTCGTTGAAGTACAGGACGTATTTTGTGAAAATTGTTTCGGGATTGGCCATGGCTTCCGTGCGGCTGTTGAAGAGAGTGAAGGCGGTTTTCTCGGCGGCAGGTTCCGGATTTTCCGCCGACGGGAAGTTTTCGAAAGCGATGCCGCCGATCAACAGAGCAAGGACCGACTGGGTGCGCACGGAAAAACCGTCCGCCCCAAGGGAGACGTCGATGCCGCTCGCCTGCCAGAAACGCGTCTGGTCGGTGACGTATTTGTCATAGGGCGCACGGATGAAGACTTCGATCCTGACTGACGTTCCGTCCTCTGTGAGATCATAGGCCGTCACCTGTCCCACGTTCAATTGCCGGAAATACAGGGGGGAACCGTTTCCTATCGATCCGAGAGTGGGGGTCTGCAGTACAAACCGCCGGCCCGGCTGATCGAAGGTGATGGCCGGCGGCACATCGAGGCCGGTAAATTCACGCCGTTCCTTCCCGGACTTTCCGGGCTCCAACCCGATGTAGTTGCCTGACAGCAGGGTTCCGATGCCGGATATGCCGCTCAGGGTTGCGCGGGGCTGTTCGATCCAGAACCGGGCATCGTCGACAAGGAGGCCCGACGCACTTTTGTCGATCTTCGCCGTCACCACAACCTTCCGGAAATCTGCGGACAGTTTCACTTTTGTAACCTGGCCGATGTCCACATCCTTGTACTTGACAAAGGTTTTTCCCGCCTCGACACCTTCGGCATTCTTGAAGATGATCGTGATCGTCGGCCCCTCGGTCAAAATCCGCTGGATCGCGATACCGAGGGCGACAATGGCGGCGACGAGGGGAATGATCCAGACAACGGAAAATTTCATTCGCCTTTTGGGTACGCTGGTGGTTTCCGGCAGATTTGAAAGATCGCTGTTGTCAGTCATGTTGGCCTCCTTACTCGTTATTGGAATCCCAGATCAGGCGAGGGTCAAATTTTTCGGCGGCAACCATCGTCAGGATGACCACTGCCGCGAAAAAAAGCACGCCGCCCCCCGGCTTTATCGATATAATCGGATCGAGTTGAATGAGGGCCACGGTAAAGGTGACCACGAATACGTCGAGCATCGACCACCGACCCACAAACGTAACCAGACGGTAAAGCCGCAGCCGCTCCCGCTGTCCTTTCATCGAACGATGCCGGACGGTTATGAGCAGATACGCCAGTGCCATGATCTTGGCGAGCGGAATCACCACGCTTGCAATCAGAACGATCAGCGCCAGGTGCCAGGAACCGGTCTTGTAGAGCAGAGCAACACCACTGATGATGGTATCGCCTTCAGGGGCTCCAACCAGCGTTTTCGATACCATCACCGGCAGTACATTCGCCGGGATATAGCAGATCGCCGCGGCAACGATGAGGGCCCAGGTCCGTTGTATTGCATTGTGACGCCGCAGCGCGAGCTTTTCTCCGCAACGCGGACATTTCCCAGGCCCGTGGATATCGACCGGCTTTGACAGGAGGCCGCAGCATTCGCACGAGACCAATCCCCGCTTCATCCCAGTCACGGGGCCGACGTTCGCAGACCGCTTCCCCGCAATCCCCGCAGATTGACCGCCGGTTGAACCCGGCCGCTTTTCTCCATTGATCCATTCAACCCGCTTCCAAATTTCATTGGGATCGAACGTGACCGTCATGGCCGTTACGAGTGCCACGAGCACCCCCGCGGCAAACATGCCGATGCCGGGGATCACCGTCGCCACATCCGCAATCTTGACCAGCGCAACCAGGATGCCGAGCATCATCACCTCGACCATGGCCCAGGGTTGATTCCGGTTGGACCATCGCAGCAGCGTACCGGCCCAATATGGAACCGGATCTCTTCTCGCTGTAATCAGAACGGTCAACATGATGGCGATATGGACGGCAGGTGCGATGACCGTACAGAAGACGACGACCATCGCCCCGATCTCCTGGCCCTGGATCCACATTTCCCGGGCACCGCCCAGGATCGTCGTGCGGGAGTGCCTTCCGGCAGCGGAAAGGCCCATCAGTGGGGTTATGTTGGCGACGATCAGGGCAATGGCCGCGGCGGCAGCCAGGGCCAGGGTCCGGTTCAGGGAGTCCGGCTTGCTTTGGGCAAGCGTGTGCCCGCAACGCCGGCACCGCGCCGTCGCTCCGTCCGGAAGGGATGAAACACGCTGTAATAGGTCACAATCAAGACAGGCAATGATATTCTCGGGTATCAGGGGCATGGTTGCTCTCCTGTCCGGATTTCTGAATGCCGGGGCGAAATCACAGATGCCGCATTATAAAACTCTTGGTTCCGGACTTCAATCTATTCGGAAAGGCAGGCGCCGAATACGACAAACGAAAGTTTCTCTTCCAGCATTGAAATCACGGACATTCCCAACCCCATTATGCAACGTAACGACTTGATTTCTCAGCTTAACAGCCGATGACGCGGTCGTCTGGACTCCCCTCTTTCCCCCGGCAATCCCGGATGCCCGGGAGTCTGCCGGAGTTCGCATTTCCTTGCGCATTCTCAAAACCACGCAGCGGGAAACTTCGGAATCCCTTGACGGCCTCCATCCAATCGAATCCGCTTACTTGTTGCTATCAGGAACAAACTGGAAGGATTTGACCCGGCCGGCCACATCGCCCAGATCGACGAATTCCCCCCTGGTGTCTGGAATCGTCCTGAGAACCTCCCCCCGGAAATATTCGTCCGCATACAGAATGAGCCGACGGCCGGCCGGAACCCTGACCTTGCCGATCACGCCGTGTTTGCCCGAGCCGTCATTCCACCAGGGTACCTGGGTCCAACTACCGCTGGGAAAAAACAGCGGCCCGCCGTTTTCATACTCGAAGGCCTCATCCCAGTTATCGATCAACAGCACCGATTGGACCGGAATGGCTTCGGTCCGGGAAGCATCGATGAACCCCGTATAATTGGTAAAATCGGGGGAAGCGAACAGCCCCACACCCAGCTTTCTGCCGTTTTCAGGAATACGGATGCTTTCGGCGACACCGGCGTAGTCACGCTTTTTATGCCAGCAATAGTATTTTCCACGAATATCGTCAGACAGATTTTTATGGTGTGTATGAATGCTGATCGGAACCGGGTTATCCTGATTCAGTCCGGCGGTCATGACGGGTCTCGCATACCGTGGATCCCGCCAGGGATCACCGCCCTTCCAGGGATTCACGACGGGCTTGCCGCTTTTGCAGCCGTATCGAATGCGGCTCAGAATCCAGTTGATGTTACGGTAGGAAATCAGATCGGAGATCGCTTCGCCGTCCCGCCGCTTGTCGATTTCCTCCAAA
>JAGVTI010000100.1 GCA_019136935.1 Deltaproteobacteria bacterium | reverse complement strand
GAGATTTATAATACGAGGGAATGGTACAATTATTCAGGGAGAGGTGCCGCATAGTATTTCCGCACATGGTTGCATCATCGAAGATTTTTCCGGAAGAAAAATCCTGAACCTTTCTGATTCAATCCATATTGAACAACAAGGGAACGGATGTATCGTCGTTGGTGGCTTTTTGTCGGGTATGTTGTCAAACCAAAACTGAAACTTTTTTAACGAAAGTGAGGGAGTTTACCATGGAAAAAACCGAAAAAAAGAAAAAACACACCGATTTTTCCGCTCATGATAATCCAGGAAAAGAACCGCCGGAGGGTGTTTCGAGAAGACAGTTCGTAGCCGGTGCAGCCGTTGCGGCCGGTTTGATCGGGAGTGGCATCATTTTCCCGAAAGAACTGCGCGCCGTGGAAATCCCCAAAAAATGGGACAAGACTACCGATGTCGTCATTGCAGGCACGGGATATTCCGGTCTGGCCGCCGCCATTGAAGCCCATGATGCCGGCTCCCAAGTGATCATCATCGAAAAGAGCCGGGTCATCGGCGGGAATTCGGTCATCGCCAGTGGAGCCTACAATGCCGTTGATCCTGCCCGCCAATCGAAGCAGGGAATCGAAGATTCCCTCGATTTGCATTACAGGCAGACCATTGAAGGCGGCGATAACAAAGGAGATCCCGAAAAAGTCCGCTTTTTTGTGGAGAACGCCCTGGGCGGGCTGCAATGGCTCGAAAGAATGGGCGTTGAATTCGAACCGAAGGTCTATGCCGTTGTCGGCGCGCTCTGGCCGCGCAGCCACGATCCGGCGGAAAAGGGCAGGGGCGGAGCCATTATCAAAGCTCTGAAGGCACAGGTGGATAAGAGAAAGATTCCGATCATGATGCCGTGCACATTAACCGGTATTGTCCGTGAAAAGCCTTTGGATGGCGATGTCCTGGGGATAGAAACGGAATTTAAGGGGAAGAAACTTTACATAAAAGCCAAGAAAGCCGTCATTCTGGCGACGGGAGGATTTGCTGCCGACGTCTCCATGAGGTCGAAATACGTACCGCAGCTGGACGCGAACGTTCCGACAACGAACGTCCCGACGGCGACGGGCGAGTCGATCATTTACTCCGAGGACATCGGTGCGGATGTCGTCGGCATGGACTATATCCAGCTTCTGGTGGCTTGCAACTTCTATACGAAACAATATGGTTCCCTGGCCAACCTGGGGATCGACTCGGCGATTTTCCTGAACACGGAAGGTGCACGATTTGTAGCCGAAGATCAGCGGCGGGATGTTCTTGCCGAATCCGTGCTGAAGCAGCCAGGAAAGGTCCTTTTATGGGTGGCCGATGATCGCTGCCAGAAACGTTTCAACCCAAAAATCACCGAAGACATCATCGCCAAAGGCCTCGCTTTCCGAGCGGATACCCTGGAAGATCTGGCGAAGGTGCTCAAAGAGAAATTCAACGTGCCGGTCGATAAATTCATGCAATCGGTCAAGATCTACAATGAAAGCGCAGCAAAAGGTGTCGATCGGGATTTCGGAAAAAAACAGGAGAATTTAAAACCTCTGCAGCAACCTCCCTTCTGGGCGAGCCCGACACAAGCCGGGGTACATCATACCATGGGCGGACTCCGGACCAAGGGAACGACCGGTGAGATTCTCAACCGGAGGGGGAAAGTGATTCCCCGATTCTAAGCGGCCGGAGAGGTGACAGGGTGGGTGCACGGCTCCAATCGGCTGGGGGGCAATGCAACAGCAGACTGCATTGTGTTCGGTAGAATCGTCGGTCAAAATGCCGCCAAAGAAAAGGCAAAGGGCTGACCCTGAAATTTGAAGCGTTTCTTAATGGAAAGGGGCCTCGCTCGTTGCGAGGCCCCTTTCCAGATTCGAAAAAACCTTCCGCCGATTTATCCCTCACGCCGAACCCATGTGAATCTGCCGGGTGATGTCGTTCATTTCCCCGAGACTGCGGGCAAGACTCATGAACTGATCGGGAAGGGGAAAATCACGGTCCATCAGGAGCAGATCCAGGTCCTTCGCCCGGTTCAAGATCCGGGCATTCTCGATCCCCTCCCGGCCGTCACAGATAAACTGGACACGCAAGGCATCGGTGAGGGGAATTCGCAATTCCGGGTACGCTGCGGCCAGCTTTCTCAATTCATCGCCGATGACGGCCTCGTTCTCCCGGTTGAAGGTGGCAAAGGGTTCCTCTCCGTTGGGTGTTCCGAACAGCTCATTGATCATGGCGCCCGTCAACCTGCTGACAAACTCCCGATCCCGGTCTGCGTATTTTTCTGACAATCCCTGCCGCAACTTTTTATAAAGAAACATTTTCACGATATGAATTCCCTCCCGCAGGATGGGAATCAGCCTTTTCTCATATTCCACGACCGCCTCCGATCACTTTACGATTTCTCCCGCACCCTTTTGCCCGCGCTTGCCCGCCTGCCACCAGGAACAACGGGCTCATCACCCGGACGGAGCCTGCATAACGCCCGCGAACCGCATTCGTCGGAACATCCAATCGGAACCGGCGACGGCGAAAGCGTTCAAAGGGGGCCTTTGCGCGGTTTTATCCCCGCGAGCAAAGCGAAAAGCCCAGGCGGCCACAGGAAAATCCGGGTTCAGTTCGGCCAATGGAATGGGGTTCACTTTTTCACAAAGCCGTCGTCTTCAAAAAATCCGGGGTCCGTTCCATCTTCGACCGGGAACCGCCTTACCTTTCGTCGATAATGCGGCATCCCAACTGGAAACTTTTTTGAATCGCCTCCT
>JAGVTI010000021.1 GCA_019136935.1 Deltaproteobacteria bacterium | reverse complement strand
GGTCGAACCGGCGTATCCTTCGCGGTACGCCGGCATCTTGTGGTCTGCGGTCATCTGTGTTCCCCCGGTTTTCCTGATCCATCCATTGTTTCTATGATCGGTCATGCCGCTTTTACCTGGAACAGGTTCAAGCGGGTACGGCTTCCCGGCCGATCCCATCGGCACTCCGAAGCACTTCGGTAATTCCACGATTGAAATCTTTTGTCAAGCGTATTTGTGAGAAAAACAAAAAGGGCGGGGGAACCCCGCCCTTTGCTGCAATCATGGTATAGTATACGTTTAGAATTTCACCGAGAAACCGGCGCCGTAGCTCCATTCGGTCCGTTTGTACTCGTTGTCCGTTGCAAACCCCGGCCCGATATTGTTATATCCGTCGCCGTCCAGGTCCGTTTTCTGGTAGGCGATATTCAGATAAGGTTCGACCAACATGGCTGCCGTCTTGAAGGACGCGCCGAGGGATACCCCCGCGCCCCATCGGCTGCCGTCAATGTCGGCGCTTTGACGATACAAATTAGACCCCAGAAAACCACGGACGTCGGACTCCATATCCGCCCAGCCGTGGAAGACCTCCAACCCACCCCGGAGCGTGGCCGTCGGAGAAACCTCCTTTTCCGCCGCCGTCTTGAGCACCAGGCGATGCTCCTTCGTTTTCGGAACCGGTTGATTCATCCAGCGAAAAATAAGAAGCCGCAGATCAAGGTCGCTCTTGCTGGACAGGTAATCGTAGTAAAGCCCCGCCGCGATCAGGCCCTTTTCGATCTTCTTCTCCACGCCGCCGCCGATTTCCAGGAAAAAGTTCTTCTCGATGTTTTCATATTCATAGGGCATTGGAATAAGCAGGCTCAGGTCGGAACTCCCGTCGTACTCCTTCCGGCTGTAGTCGGCGCGGACGACGAAGGGCAGGGTAACGTCCGGGCGGAGCTTGTACCGGAACCAGAGATCGGCCCCCGCCGCATAGCCCTCGACGTCCCCGTCCATGGTGGGGCTGGCGATAGGTCCTGCAAAGCTGCTTCGCAGTTCCAGCTCGTTGTCGGAGGCGAACAGGAACCCGTAGCGGCCGGTAAACAGCACCTCCACCGGACCGGCATTGGCCTCCACGGACCCCTTGAAGGCCGCCTGCATGTAGGTCGCGTCGCAGGGCCGCCCGTAGAGGTATTTATCCTGAAAGTAATATGCCTCCGGCAAAGCCGGGAAACTGTAATTCTGATAACTGTGAGGAGTCCCCGGATAATTGCCCTTGATCCTGTTCTCCTCCGACCGGTAGGCGAGTTCCACTTCGCCGCCGAGCTTCACCCGGGGCGACACCGGCACAGCGTACAGAAGCCGCAGGGCCAGGTTGCCGAGGTCGCTGTCGATTTTGTAATCGTCCCAGCCGGATGTGTCTATCGGGTCGTTCCCTTCCAGTTCGCCCTGTTTGTTCACGTATTCAAGGAATATGGCCATCCGGCCCTTGGGGAGCGTGAAGGCGGTTCCCAGGGACGCCTTGTGCTCCCACTGGTCGCCGTCCGGTGAATAGATGAGCTGAGAATCCGGAATTTTCCAGTCGTTTTTCCAGTCGGCTTTTTGAATGTCCGTGTAAGCAAAACCGTAAGACGCGTAGAAACCGACGCCCGTGCCGTCCGCCAGCGCCGCCGGATGGACGAGGTAATCCGACTCGTCCGCGATCAGCCCCGCGGGGCCTCCCATGCCCGCCATCCTTCCTTCCCAGCCCAGGGCCGAACCGGCCAGGAGAAACAAACACGCGAAAAATGCAAACGCCCTCAACACCTTTTTCATCCCTAACCTCCTTCTCATCGATTCAATTCGAGGCAATCCATGCCCCTTCCGATCAACGTCAACACTCGGCCTTTGAAAAGCGAGATTCTTCGCTTCGCTCAGAATGACAACTGGGCAGGACCATTCAAGGAACGCCAACGGCGAAAAACCATCCCTTCATGTCATTCTGAGCCGTCAGGCGAAGAATCTCTTCCTTTTAACAGACTGTTGATTCGATTCTTCACGGAGTTTATCCTGGAGCGAAGCGAAGGATTCAGAATGACCTCAAACGTCAATCGGGTATTACGACACCGTTTCCCGCTCCGGCAGGACAGCCTGACCGGCTTTTTATGAGTCCATCAAAAATGCTGAATCCGCAAAAAGTTCGGGGAAATTCCTCCCTTTCCGGTTACCCTTTTCTGCGGCGGGAGGCGAAACCCGCCTGTGAGGCATCGTCAAAAATGCCCGGAAGGGCCGAACCGGCGTATCCTTCGCGGTGCGCCGGCATCCTGTGGTCTGCGGTCATCTGTGTTCCCCCGGTTTTCCTGATCAATCCGTTGTTTCTATGATCGGTCATGCCGCTTTTACCTGAAACAGGTTCAAGCGGGTACCGCTTCCCGGCCGATCCCATCGGCACTCCGAAGTGCTTCGCGTGATTCCACGATTGAAATCTTTTGTCAAGCGTATTTGTGAGGAAAAAATGTTTTTCGATCTGGGGACACCTTCCCTGTTTTTGAACTTCTTCCCCCAAACCAGTATGGCGTCCCCGTGTTTTCCGGGCCGGTGAGGAAAACAAAAAGGGCGGGGAAGCCCCGCCCTTTGCTGCAATCAGAATATGACTCAAAGTTAGAATTTCACCGAGAAACCGGCGCCGTAGCTCCATTCGGTCCGCTCGTACGCGTTGTCCGTCACCACAGATGCCATCGCGTTATATCCGTCGCCGTCCAGGTCCGTTTTCTGGTAGGCGATATTCAGATAAGGTTCGACCAACATGGCTGCCG
>JAGVTI010000319.1 GCA_019136935.1 Deltaproteobacteria bacterium | reverse complement strand
CAAGGCCCAGATCGGCAACCTGATCAGCCCCCAGCAGTCCGAAGAGCTGACAACCGTGTCTCACGTGAACCCCCTCAAGGTTTACATGTCCATCAGCGAACAACAGTACCTCTCCGCCGCTAAGCACCTGCAGGGCGAACTTCGGGATTCTCAGATCGAACTGATCTTAAGCGACGGATCGGTCTACCCCCACAAGGGTTTCTTTTCGGTGGCAGACCGGCAGATCGATGTGAAGACCGGCACATTCAAGGTCGCGGCCCTTTTCCCAAACCCGGGAAACATTCTCCGGCCGGGCCAATTTGCCAAGGTCCGTGCCATGCTCATGATCATCAAGAACGCATTGCTGATTCCCGAACGTTCCCTGACCGAACTTCAGGGACAGTTTCAGGTCGCCGTGGTGGGACCCGGCAACAAGGCAGATATCCGAACCGTCAAAACCGGCCGGAAGATCGACCATTTCGTTGTCATCGAAGAAGGACTCAAACCGGGTGAACGTGTTGTCGTGGAAGGCATTCAGAGATTGAAGCCGGGCATCACCGTTGTCGTGAAACCTTACCTCGGACTGAAGGCCGCCCCTCCGGCACCCGTATCGCCCTCGCCCGGCGTGCCGCTGACCGGCGAAGCCGAAAAGGAATAGAGTCGATGTCGCGATTCTTCATCAACCGTCCGATCGTGGCCATGGTGATCGCCATCCTGATGGTCATTGTCGGCTTGGTCGCCATGGCGGGCCTGCCGATCTCCCAGTTCCCGAATATCGTGCCCCCGGAGATCAGGATCACCGCGTCCTATACCGGGGCCGACGCCCTGACCGTCGAGCAGTCCGTAGCCACTCCCATCGAGCAGCAGATGTCCGGCGTGGACAACCTGAACTACATGTATTCCGTCAACACCAACAACGGCGACTGCACCATCACCACCAACTTCGACATCAAGACCGACGCGAACACCGATCAGGTCCTGGCGCAGATGAGGCAGAGCCAGGCCGAATCCCAGCTGCCGACGGACGTCCGGGACTACGGGGTGACCGTCCAGAAATCGCTTTCCGCCCCCCTCATCATTTTCGCCCTGTACTCTCCCAAAGGCACCTACGACGGGGTGTTCCTGGCCAATTACGCCTATATCAACATCAACGATCAGATAACCCGGGTGAAGGGCATCGCCAGCGTCACGGTCTTCGGCGCCGGCCGCTATGCCATGCGCTTCTGGATCAATCCCGACCAGCTCGCCAAGCTCAACATCACGATCCCCGAAGTGGTCAACGCCGTCAACGCCCAGAACACCGTGAACCCCGCCGGAAAGGTCGGCGCCGAGCCGGTACCGGGGGGGCAGGAGTTCACCTACGCGGTCAGGGCCCAGGGCCGGCTTGTCACCGAGGAAGAATTCAAGAACATCGTGATCCGGGCGAACCCGGACGGCTCGATCGTCCGCCTGAGTGATGTGGCCCGGGTCGAACTGGGCGCACAGGCGTACAACATCACGGGACGTCTGAACGGCAAGCCCGCTGCAATCATCGCCGTCTACCAGATGCCGGGCTCGAATGCCATCGAAGCGGCCGAGGGCACCAAGACACTCATGCAGGAGATCAAGCAGCACTTTCCCGCAGACCTCGACTATGCCGTAGCCCTGGACACCACCCTTGCCGTGACCGAAGGCATCCATGAAATTTTCACAACCCTCTGGATCGCCCTGGCGCTTGTCATTCTCGTCGTGTTCATTTTTCTTCAGAGCTGGCGTGCCACACTGATCCCCTTGCTGGCGGTACCGGTCTCCCTGGTGGGCACCTTCATCCTTTTTCCGCTTTTCGGTTTTTCCATCAATACCCTTTCACTTTTCGGCCTTGTCCTGGCCATCGGTCTGGTGGTGGACGACGCCATCGTGGTCGTGGAAGCCGTTGAACACCACATCGAAAACGGCATGACGCCCAAGGACGCCACTTTGAAAGCCATGGAAGAAGTATCGGGTCCGGTCGTGGCCATCGCCCTCATTCTGGCCGCCGTATTTATCCCGACCGCTTTCATCCCCGGCATTACGGGGCGCCTCTACCAGCAGTTCGCCGTCACCATCGCCGTATCGGTCCTCATCTCGGCCTTCAACGCCCTTACCCTCTCGCCGGCTCTTGCCTCCCTGCTGCTTAGACCGAAGAAAGAATCCCACGGCCCCCTTCAGAAGTTCTTCAACGCCTTCAACCGCGCCTTCGGCAGGGCCACGCAGCGGTATACGGACATCTGTGGAACCCTGGTCCGGAAAACAGCATTAAGCCTGGGACTGCTTGTGGCCATGATCGCGCTGGCGGGTTTTTTCGGGATGCACCTGCCGGCGACTTTTCTTCCCGAGGAGGACCAGGGATATGTCTACGCCGCCTTGCAGCTGCCTGACGCGGCCTCGCTCCAGCGTACCGACGAGGCGGTCGGAAAGGCCGAAAAGCTCATCATGGACACCCCCGGTGTTCAATACTGCACGTCGGTCGGAGGTTATAACCTGGTAAGCGGCGTATCGAACACGTACAGCGTCTTCTTCTTCATCACCCTCAAGGACTGGTCGGAGCGGAAAAAGATCGAGGAATGGTACCGTTTCATCAAAGGCAGGATTTCACTGAAGCTGCTGAGCATGCCGGAGGCGGTCGGAATGGCCTTCTCCCCTCCCGCCATACCCGGTATCGGCACCTCGGGAGGCATCACCTTCATCCTGGAAGACCGGGCGGGCAAAGACCTCGGCTTCCTGAACGAAACCGTCGATAAAGTCATGGAGGCGGCAAAACAAAGG
>JAGVTI010000203.1 GCA_019136935.1 Deltaproteobacteria bacterium | reverse complement strand
CGCAAGAAGCGCTTTAAGGCGGAGGGCGTTACGCGGCGCATAAGCCATGAAATCGTTATCGAAATAAACGAAGGTTTCCCGATTCCAGGTTTGGATCTTTTCCGCCCAGGCGGTGAGTTCTTCTTCCGTGTAGTCGGAGGCGTACAGGGCCCGTGAACCGTGCAGCCGGATATAGACGAAATCGGCGGTAACGGCCTCCAGGCAGGGATAGCGCCCCGCCGTATCGGAAATGCACCACGCGATGCCGTGCCGCTGCAGGCAGGAGAGCGCTTCCTCCGTGCACCATTGCCCGTTACGGGCTTCGATGGCCAACTTCAACCCGGCGGGAAGAAGTTCGCAGAAGGATTCGAAATCCGCCTTTTGAAAACCCAGGCCGGGAGGAAGCTGGAACAGGACGACCCCCAGTTTTTCCTGCAACGGCGCGATGGACGTGAAGAATTTCTCCAGGGACGGACGGACGTCCTTCAGCCTCCTGATGTGCGTGATAAACCGGTTCGCCTTGACGGACCAGATGAAACCGGTCGGGGTTTTCCGACGCCAGTTTTCGAAAGCGCTTTCGCGCATGGAGCGGTAAAACGTGGCATTCAGCTCAACCGTGCCGAAGTGCTCCGCATAATAGGCAAGCCACCGGGCCCTGGGAAGATCGGGGGGATAGAAGCTTCCCCGCCAGTGATCGTAAGTCCATCCGGATGTGCCGATGTGAGCCTTCATGGCATCCAAAATTCGGAACGACCCCGAAACGGAGTTTTTACGAGGTCATCAGAACGTCAGGCAGGGTACTTTTTGCCGGAAACGATCAGGGGGGTCGCCGGATCCGTGACCGCGTTTATTTTAATGGTGTAGGACGTTTTCCCGGCGATGTCGTCATCCGTGATGATATGCGCATCCAGCAACCCTTCCGAAGAATAACCCGTTTTAAGATAATTGATTTCCGCCAGGGCGATGCTCCAGCCTTCCAGCCAGGATTTAAGACGATCGAGCTGTTCCGTATCGCCCTGGAAGTGAATGATGAGATCGATATCGCTGCCGGGGCCCGCCGTCCCGTTGTTTACGCTTCCGATCAGGTAGGCGCGCTTGACGCCGAACCGGTCAGGATCGAGGCGCTCGGCGATCCGCTCGGCCATGTACGACCGCCAGCGCCAGAATTTGTCATCGAAACGAAGGTCATCGTGTCGATCATATTTCCTGGCCTCCAGGATTTCGCGGACGGAAGCGGTTTGCTGGCCGGAATGAGCTGCCAGGTAACCGATGGCTTCACCGATCTCGGCGTTCATGGAAATTTGAAGCAGCTTCCCGCCTTCCGATTCCGGCACGTCGATCACCCTGAGAACACTCTCGAGCCTTGCGTAATCCGGTAGAAGCTGCGGCAGGATATTTTGGGTGCGCGTCAAAAAGATCGTATTGAAAACAATCCCCTCGTCATCCGGGTAAAGCGGCAGATAACGGATGTTGGCCTCCACGAGGTCCTGGAAGAAATGGGTTCCGAAAGAGAGTTCCGGGACGTAATTCGATTTCTTTTTCGCGATTTCGATAATTGCGGCACAATTGTTTATATCGGCATAGCTGACCTGGACACCCAGCTTGATATCGCCCCGGCTGCCCCAGCGTCCCGGCCCCATGAGGACAAAACGGCGTTTCGGAAGCATCGTGTTGATCATTCCCACCGCCCTGCCCACGGCGGCCAGGTCGTCGATGGACTGCAGATCATTGTAACCGTCCGGATCGACGTAGACGATATGGGAAATATCCGGGATTTTCCCGTTGAATATATGACGCCTGGCAGAAAAGATGATATCGCTCTGCCTGAGATCCTTGGGAATGGGACCCGGCAGGCTCTCCACGCGGGAGCTCTGCGAACGGCACTGGAGCAGGTAAACATGTTTCCCATCGAATGCGAACTCGATATCAACCGGGTTCTGCATTTTTTCCTTGAGGACCTGAAGCAGTTTATAGACGGTCTTGATGAAAGGGGACTGGGTTGCGAGGCCTTCAAAGGTAACGATCAGGTCGTCGTTTTCGAAATCGATATCGATGGCGGATTTCCTGCGGATATAATCGTCGCGGTAAACCGATACCAGATTTTGAATGCCCGGCACCAAAGAACCGTATGCCTTGAGAAAAGAGTCCACCTCGATGCTTTCGAAGGTGTTTTTTTCCAGGTTCAGCACGTCGAGTCTTCTGGGTGAATAGTGTTTCACTTCCTCCGGGGTTGTATTGGCGCGGATTTTGGGTTGACCGGGGGATATCAGAACGGGGAAGTCGTCGTTCAGACGGTCTACCGCACGCGTGCCAAGTCCCATGACCATGCGGACCAGGCCGTCTTCGCGCTTGATCCGGGGCGACCAGCAAAATTCATTGTTGCTGAAGGCGACCCCGGCAAACAACGGCATGAAATAGGGGCCGATCCGCGTGCCGACAACCTCCTGGATGAGAATTCCCATTTCTTCATGGAAATCCAGCATTCCCCTTTCCGCGCGATACTGGATGGAATCGGGGCTGAACATGGACGCATATATCTCCGTAATCGCGTCCATGACGGCTTGCAGGCGATCGTTTTTACTCCCCTGGTTGGCCAGGAAAAGGCTCTTGTATTTGCCTGAAAACGCGGCACCGACCTGGTCTTCCAGCACACTTGAACTCCTGACGATCAGCGGTGCCTCCCCGAAATCATCCAGCGCCATGGCGAGACTCTTTATAAACCCCGGCGGAAAACGCGAATTTTTCAATAACTGGATGATGTCCGGGTAATCGATCCTGATTTCTTCCAGCG
>JAGVTI010000025.1 GCA_019136935.1 Deltaproteobacteria bacterium | reverse complement strand
TCTTCGTCCAGTACATCCCCCGCGGAATACCGTACTCGGTCTTGCACGCGAGCGAACATGCCTGGCAACCTATACACAGTTTCAAATCAATAACCATGCCCCATATCATCTTGTTATATCCCTCCTGATTGTCCTGATATCCAGACTGCTTTCTGATATTATATTCGATCGTTCCGCCGTCCCGGGGCGGACAAACGCCCCGGGATGAACCGTTACCTATCCCTTAGTAACGCGGAGGCGGAGGCGGCGCGGGAAGCTTCGTGACCTTTACCTTGGCCACCGATTCCATGGACCCGCACACCGCACAGGTATAATCCATTCCCATGCCCAGCAGCGTGTTGAACTGACCGCCGCCCAATCGAGTGATGGGATTGTGGGTCACGGTCCGGTTCGTCGCGTTCGAAATGCCGATGGTCTCAGGGTGAATACCCTCGGACAATACAACCCAGCCCGTCAGGTGCCCGAACTGCGACCGGACTTCGATGTAATCGCCGTCCTCGATCCCCTTCTGCCGGGCCGCCTTCGGATTCATCATGAGGCCCCGGTGATGGGGATCGCGGTCGACCAGCTCGCGGATCCACGGGATGGACAGGTTCTCCGTGAAATTCATGAGGTGCTCCTTGAACGTGATGGCGTACATGTCATACTCAGGCGGTTCGGTGTGCACCGTGGACAGCTTGCCCGTCGGGAAGGCGCCGTAGTCGTCCCACGGCCATTCCCCCCATGGCAGCTTGATGTCGAATTCCTTGAACTTTTCCTTCAGTTCGTCTCTCGTTTCAAGGAAAAATTCACAGTAGAAGGGGCGACGCATGTCACGGCCCCGCTTGTCGCTCATATAATACTTGTGTTCCGGGGGACGAACGATCGTGTTGTGGCCGTGCTCCTGGAACCACTCGATGCTCTTCTCCCCACCCCAGAATGTCTTCGTCCAGTAGCGGCCGCAGTGATCCAGGAAATCCTTGTGGTTATAGCGCTTGGTCACGTCGAGCATCAGGTCCTGATCGTGAACCAGGCCCGTCAGGAAACTCATGATGCCGTTCATGATATCGAGTTTCCCCAGCCGCTCCGCCAGCTCCGCCAGGATGTCGTAACTGTCGCGGCAGGTCCCGAGCGGCTTCACCACGGGCTGGCGGCAGTTCAGGCCTTCCGTGATCGGCGGCTCGCACATCAGGAGCGCCCAGGATTCGAGGTAGGTTTGATCGGGAAGAATGATGTCCGCGAAGGTACTCGTTTCGTTATGGAAAAGCTCGATGGAAAAGATAAATTCCAGGTTACGCAGAATCTCGTACCAGCCTTCGACATTCCCCGGCAGAGACCAGATCGTGTTGGAATGGTAAGTCAGGAGAACCCTCGGCTTCCAGTTCATCCCGAACGCCTTGGGATCCCTGCACGTAAAATAACTCAACTGGCCGGCATCGACACCGATGGGGAAAAGCTCCACCAGTTGAACCGTATTCGAGGGCCAGGCAAAGGGCACTTCCGGATGGAGCTGGTGGGGCTTCGGATCCAGCAGGCCGTCCAGGCCGGGTTCATCCGTCCAGGTCATGTGGGCCGACCCCAGGACGACGCCCAGCAAGCCGCCGGGTGCGTTAAAGGAGCCCAGGATCATATTCAACAGGATATAAACCTGATTGTCCATGGCGCTGCACTTGTGGCCCTGGGCGCCCCGATACCAGTTGACCGACACGGGACGGTAGGGATAGACCTCTCCGTCGATCGTGATGCTGGAGCCGATCTGGGCCGCCTCGCCCAGCTCTTTCGCGAGCCGCCGGATCGTCGCCGCGGGAACGGTCGTGATCCTTTCCGCCCATTCGGGCGTGTATTCCTTGTAGGCATCCTTGATAAACTGGAAAGCCGGCCGGACCTTTTCCCCCTCGACCTCGTAGCTCCCTTCCAGGGCGATGTCCTTGATCGTCGGATCGTCGAATACCTTCGCCTTCTGGTCCACGGGATCCCAGATCATGGGCTTGTTCTTCTCCATCCCCCGCTGGGCGAACCAGGCCATCGACCCCGCCGGACGTCCCGGAGGCGCCTTGTGGGTCTCCGTCGCGGAACGCTTGAAAAACCCGTTGTCCCGGATCAGGTAACCGCCGTTGGCGTACCATTTCAGGTACTCCGCATCGTAGATCTTGTGCTCGTACATCAGGGCATGGATGATGCCCAGGCAGAACTGCCGATCGCAGGCCGGGCGGATCGGCACCCATTCGTCGGACTTGGAGGCACCCGTCGACAGGCGGGGTTCCACCGTAACCACGCGGCAACCCCGGTCCCGGGCATCGGCCATATGCCCCTGGGCCGCACCGACATGCAGGTGCGAGGAAAACCCGTCACCGGTACCGATGTTCATCCAGTAATTGCAGTACTTGTAATCGCCGGCGCCGGCAAAGCAGGAATTATAGATACCGGCCGTGATATGGTAGCCGCCGCCGCAGTAGGTTCCCACGACGTGGAACTGGTTCGCACTCCCGACGACAGCCGGCCAGGCCCACAGGTAGATCTTGTGGAAGTCGGAAATCGCCGCCATAAATTCACGGGGGTCCTTGTCGATGCAGGCTTTCACCTTCTCGGTGATCGTGCTCATGGCCTCTTCCCAGGAGTTCTTCAACCGATAGGGATCGTAGGTCCGCATGATACCCGTGATCGCCTTGACGCACACCTTGCCCCGGTTGGAAGGCGACGTCGGATTCCCCTCGATCTTGTTGATGACTCCTTCCGGTGTGATATGGCACCGGATTGCACAGGTGTGAATACACATCTTGCACGTACTGTTGACCCACTTCCCAGGCTTCATTGAATTCGCTCTGGCCTGGTTTTCCACCCTCAGTTTCTCTCTCAATGTTATACCCTCCTTTTCAACAACATTGGTCCTTTATTCTGGAACACGGACGCCGTGTCCACTAAAACACTGAAAAACAAAAACCCCACTTATATCAATTAGATATAAATGGGGTTTGGATCCTCTGTGCTGATGATAATCCCCCTGTGATTCTTAAATATAGTCCGTCCCCCTGCCCCTCCGAGCTCCAATTCACTTCCCTGACGCATCTGATCCCCGGCTCTGAAGCCTTCATCACTCCGCCCCTGCGAACACACCATTTTTCCAGCTACGGTGACTTCAGTTCGAGAAAAATCCGTTCCCATCCCTGCCTCCAAAGATGACAACCGTATCATTTTACCTGTACCGAAAGTCGATCATCTGCTACCAATTTTAGCCTAACCTGTCAATATAAATTTTAAGCATTAACCCTTATTTGATTTTAGGCATTGACCCTCATATCTTGTCATTGTGGTATCCGCTCCCACCACTTCCATCTTCTATCCCGAAGCACCAACCAACGCCTCATAAGCATCTGTATAACCGACCTGCTCCCGCTGAAAACTAAAAACCGTCGTCATCAAACGATCCGCCTCCCGACGTACCGGTTCCCAGGCTGTCGGATGATCGATCACATAGAGGATTTTCTCATAAAACTCCCGCTTGTTTCGAAACAGAAAACTCGTCTTATCCGTCAGCAAAGAGGCATTTCCGGGAATACTGCGGGCAATCACAATCGTCCGGAAATAAAATGCTTCCAGCAGGGCATTGGCTTCGGACTCGGAAGCGGAGGTATTCAATACGACATCGACGCTCCTCAGAAGGGCGGGCATATTCTCCCGCCGTACTTCACCCAGGTAAGTAATCCATGGGCGGCGCCGCAGTCGTCCCTCGATCTTCCGATATTCCTCCGGTTCGAGAATGGAACCGGCAATAAAAAGGCGTAAATGGGGACGAATTTTTCTTACCTCCGTCAGAACATCGATTGCATAACCGATCTGCTTGATGCGACGGAGTCCGCCCGACATCAGGAAAAGCCTGTCTTGCCGATCAACGCCGTATAAAGCCCGGTAATCCAGGGTGTTTTTGTCGTCGTCAAGCAGGACGGACTGGTGGATAATCCGGATCTTGTCTTCGGGAAGGCCGTATTTCAGAAGAACCGAAAAAGCATGATCGTTAAAAACCGTGACCAGATCCGAAGCATACAGAACATCTCTGACGGTCTTTTTTCTGTCCCTATCCCTCAGGTCAACATTGATATCGGTGCCGGTCATCGTGATCACCAGAGGAACTCCGAAGATTTTTTTCAGCCGAACCCCTGCCAGGCCCGTTTTATAGGCGTGAAAACCATGGATGATATCGGGAGCAAACGCATCCGCCTCATTCATCAGGTCGACATCGGCCGTCTGCGAGAGATTGATGATCCGGCACGCGATTCCTCGTTGTAAAAGGCCCTTGGTAATGCG
>JAGVTI010000285.1 GCA_019136935.1 Deltaproteobacteria bacterium | reverse complement strand
CGGCGCCCTGGACAGGGTGAAAATGTGCGGCGCGTCCCAGTTCGGTTTGGATGAAAAGAGGATGCCGCGAGGCAACGTCTTTGAGTTTACCGAGTTGACGGATGAGGAGCTTGACGGCCTTCGCAAGGAAATGCTTCTTGACGAGGCGCTGCTTGAAAAGAGCAGAACGGCGGACGGACACATGGTGATCAAGGCAGCCGCAAATATGGCCTACCCGATGGGGCTTCGCACGGAGCTGATTGCGGAGGAGATCCTCGGCATCTGCCGTCAGACCGGCCTTCCTTTCGAAGTTGTCGCGGGATGGGGATGCGATGGAAGAACGATGCTGGGCAAGGGTTCCGAGAAGGGCCTCCCCGTTATTGTGACAATTCCTCAGAGGGTGGGCGGCGGACATGTGGGACTGGCCATCGGAGACAGCATTCCGATCGCCGAGCGTTCGCGCCGGATCGCCGATATGCTGGGCTGCGCCGACGTGATCATTGAATCGGCGGTTGCGCTCACGCAGGAGATCCACGACGGTCCTTTCGAGACGTACACGGGCCACGGTATCTGGTCATGGTGGCAGGGGCAGCCGGTGTACAGCCTTGAAGGCAAATCGCTGATCCGCTTTGACCTGGACGAAAACCTCCGGCGCGCACAGGACCTGCAGAAAGAGAGCGCAATGATTCAGGAGGCCATCGAAAAGGGGCTTCCCAAGACAAAGATATCCAAGATTCCGTTTCGCATGGAAATGTCCGCTTTTGCGCGTCATGAAGGAAGCATCCCCGTCATCGGGGACATCGGGATGATCTGGCCGGTCTTTGCCCTTAGCATTGCAGATGCGCTGGGCATCGGACTCGAGTTCATGAGTTACAAGCAGGAAACGCAGGAAGGCAGGGATATGCGCGAATGGATCGTGGAAAATATAAAATACCTCGACCGGGAGAAAATGCTGGCCGCCTTCAGGGAGTGGAAAAGATGAAAGAGACGACACCCAAGGTCCTGGGAGTCATTCCTTCCAGGTATGCTTCCTCGAGACTTCCCGGGAAACCCCTTCTGGACATATGCGGAAAGACCATGCTGGAGCATGTCTACAGGCGTGCCGTGGCCTCGGAAGCATTCTTCAAAGTCATCATCGCGACCGATGATAAAAGAATCTATGACGCGGCGGAGAAGTTCGGTGGAGAGGTCGTGATGACGAGAGACGACCATCCCGACGGCTCAAGCAGAGTTGCGGAAGTCGCGCGTTCGATTGACACGGATTATGTGATCAACATACAGGGGGACGAACCGATGCTCGACCCCCGCATGCTGAAGGAACTGACGGAGGGATTTATCGCCGACCGAGACGCGGATTCCGCCACCGTATGCGTTCCCATTTCCAGCCCGGAGGACCTTGCGAATCCGGATATCGTCAAGGTGGTGAGAGCGCAGAACGGACGGGCTCTTTACTTCAGCCGTTCGCTTATTCCGTATCCGCGCAAGAAAACGGGGTGTCCCGTTTACGAACATCTGGGCATATACGCCTTTACGAAGGATTTCCTGCTTAAATTCGTCGAGCTCCCCCCTACACCGCTGATGGAGATGGAATCTCTGGAACAGCTCCGTATCCTTGAACACGGCTACACGATGGCGGTCATTCCCACGAAATATCCGTCACAGGGGCCGAATGTGAATACCCCTGCGGATGTCGAAAAAATCCGCCGTATCCTGGAGAAGGAAAAGAGCGGCAATCGGTGAGGTCCTTCCGAGTCCTTCGCTTCGCTCCAGGATAAACTCCGTGAAGAATTGAATCATAACAGGATGACAACAAAACGGGATTCTTCGCCTGACGGCTCAGAATGACAATGCGACACAGTCTTCGACTCCGGCATGACGGCCGTGACGGCTTTTTGCGGCCCCGTCATGGTTTGTTGATCCTGGTTTCCTGTCCGGGATCAATCCCGGCGGCAGAGAAGCCGTAGAACGGCGTATCCGCCGATGAGCTGAAAGAGGATACCGGGCAGGCCGACCCTGAAGTCGGCCAGCGCCGCGGTCCATGAACCGGTTATGATCCATTCGGCCATTCCACCCGTGACCTGATAACCCAGGACGGCGAGCGCCACGGCAGGAAGGGACAGCCCGAACAGGCGGGCAGCGGTGGAAGCGAAAAATGCGAGAAGGATGGATTTCGCGAGGATGACCGACAACATCGACGCAGGGGGCATGCCGGTAAGAAAGTGATTGGCGACAGGGGAAAGGATCGCTGTCGCCAGTGCCGCCGGCCACCCGAACCGATAACCGGCGATGAGGGTGAAGAAGTAGATCGGCAGCAGTGTCGGGCCGCCGTTGGGCGCCAGGTGGCAGATCGCGGGAAACGCGATGTTCCCTGTGACAAAAAGCAACGTATAGAAATAGAAGCGCGCCTCCTTGACCGAAAGCGGCGTCAGTATGGCGCAGGATGGGGCTGTACTGATCATGATGGGCTCCTTAAATTCCGGCAGATTTGTTTGCCTGGCAAGTGTCCTGTAAACCGTTTCGCAGGCTTTCATCAATCGGCATGGAATCACCGATGGCAACCTGCTGTTTCGCACGGTTGCCGAAATCAGTCAATCAATACTTTCAACCCGCGTTTCACGACGTTCACTTTTTTCCCCGATCCCCTTTGTTGTTCCATACGTGTCGATTCGTTTGACTTGTTTTTTTTCAAGCGGCCGTCCGGCATGATTTCCCTTTCGCCATTCCGGGCAAGCACAGTGCAACCCGGAATCCTACTTCCGCTTTCATGACCTGCGGAATACGCGCCACGCGCC
>JAGVTI010000072.1 GCA_019136935.1 Deltaproteobacteria bacterium | reverse complement strand
CCGATGTGCCTCACGTTCCCCCCGGGCGTGGCGCGTTGGTCGCCTGCCGTGTGCGGGGGAGACCTTTTGTTGATTTTGTTCGAGTTCAGGTTTTTCCCTGTGCGTTTTCGGCTCCTTTGTGCCAAGCGTTCCCCCCGGGCGCGGTGCGATGGATAACCGTAGCGCATGGGGAGAGACCTCCTCATCGGAAACGGATTATTGTAAAATATCCCCTGTCTGTTTGCGGCAATGATGCCCCTCACGTTCCCCCCGGGCGCGGGGCAGCGGTGTCCATATGGATGGGGGATTTTTTTATCGTTTTTATCTTCATAAGCCGGATAGCCGGGATAGGCCAGGTCCTTCAGGGGGCTTTTCTTTTTTTCGGCGGGAAGCGGTTTGTCTGTGGATCGGGGTGATGAGGAAAAGATGTTCAGGCCGTTGCTCGGATAACGTGAACGGCGGTAGCCTTGAACGTAGCGATCACCTGATCGCCTGTTTTTAGGGATAACTCCTCCAGGGATGTGCGGGTAATGTAGGCGACCAGGTAAAATCCGCAATCCAACTGGATTTTGTAAAAAAGACCCATGGGCTGGATGTTTTCGATCTTCCCTGTGAGGGCGTTTCTTGCACTTGATCCGGAATCGGCGGGAAATCGTGCAAGAGTGATGTGTTCCGGCCGAATGCAGCAGGTTACACCGGTTCCTGGACGCAGTTCCCCCAAGGCTTCGAAGGTATGTCCACCGATGTCCACCACGATGATTCCCTCGCGATTTTCCTTGACCGTTCCACTCAGAATGGTTTCGACGCCGACGAAGGAAGCGACGAATTCATCGGCGGGATGGTTCATCACCTGGGTCGGCGTGCCGATCTGGATGATTTTTCCCTCTTTCATGACGGCGATGCGTTCCGAAAGGCGCAGCGCTTCCGATTGGTCATGAGTTGCCATGAGAGCCGTTGTCCTCGTTTCCTTGAGGATCAGGTCGAGGTCGTTGATCAGGCCTTCCCTGGTAGGCGGGTCGAGCGAGGAAAAGGGCTCATCCAGGAAGATGACCTCGGGCTTGGTGGCGAAGGCCCGGGCGAGGCTGGTTCGCTGGGCCTCGCCGCCGGACAGTTTGCGGGCGGATCGCTGGGCGAGATGGCTGATTCCGAATCGCTCCAGGTATTCCTCTACCAGGGGTGTTCTCTCTTTTTTGGAGATGCCCCGGATTTTAAGGCCCGAGGCGACATTATCGAAGACCGTTGTGTCAAACAGAAGGGGTTCCTGAAAGACCATGGCAATGTGCCGGCGGTAGTCGATGACGGCCTGATTGTCCCGAACTTCCCGTCCGTGGAATAAAAGACTTCCCCGGACCGGCTTGAGCAGGCAGGACAAGGCCAGCAGGAGAGTCGATTTCCCCGTTCCGTTGGGGCCGATGAGGCTCAAGAATTCACCGGTTTCGATCGATAAGGCGGGAAGGTCGATGACCAGCATGCCCCCTCTCTTGATCTGGATGTTCCTCAATTCCAGGATGACGGGGTTCATTTTTACCTCGGCCTTTCTCGTTGTTGAATCTGCGTCAGGATCAGATTGATGATGTAGGCGAGCAGGAGAAGGATGACGCTCAAGGCGATCGCGATGTCGAAATTGCCCCGACTCGATTCCATCACCGTGGCGGTCGTCAGGACCCGGGAATAGCCCTTGATATTGCCGCCGACCATAATGGAGGCCCCAACCTCCGAAATGACTCCGCCGAAACCGGCCATTACGGCGGCCAGCAGGGGCAGTCTGGCTTCCCGGATCAGGATCCAGATCATCTGGATGCGGTTCGCTCCCAAGGCGAGGATCTGGAGCCGCAGATTATGGGGAAGCTGCTGCATGGCGGCAAGGGATATTCCCGTAACGATCGGCGTGGCGATGATCGTTTGTGCGACAATGATGGCCGTCGGCGTGTACAGGATTTCCAGGAAACCCAAGGGGCCGTTCCGCCAGAGGAAAATGGTGACGAACAGGCCCACCACCACCGGTGGCAGGCCCATTCCCGTATTGATCAGGCTGACAAGCAGGCGCCTCCCCGGGAACCGTGTCAAGGCGACCACCGTTCCCGTGGAAACCCCGATAAAAAGGCTGATCAGGGTTGCCGTTCCTGAAATTTTCAAGGAAAGCAGGGTAATTCCCAGGACCTCCGGATCAAGGGTCGTAATGAGGAAGAAGGCCTGCCTGATTCCCTCCAGGATCAGATCCATTTATTTCCCCAGGTTTTCTTCATTCTTTCCCGCATCGGGAAAGAACAGGGGCGATCCGTATTTATCGACGCCGAAGGATCCGATGATTTTCTGGGTTTGCCGGGAGACCATGAAATCGGAGAAGGCCTTCGCCCCGGGAGCGTTCACTTTCGGCCATTTGGCGGCGTTTACTTCGATGACATGGTAGACGTTCAGGAGCAGGGCGTCACCGGCCAGGAGAATGTCGAGTCCCAGGTTTTTCTTCAGGGCCAGGTACGTTCCCCGGTCCGCCAGGGTATAGGCCCTTTTTTCGGACGCGACGTTGAGGGTCTGCCCCATACCCAGGCCGGTCTGCTGATACCATCTCTGCCCTTCGGGGTTGATGCCCACGGATTTCCAGATCGCCTTTTCCTTGGCATGAGTTCCCGAATTGTCGCCACGGGAGAGGAAAAGGGCCGAGCCCAGGGAAATCTTCTTGAAACCTTCTTTGACCGATTTGGACATTTTGACGGTGACCGGATCATCCGCCGGCCCGACAATGATGAAGTCATTGTGCATGACGAGGCGGCGATTGATGCCGTTTCCTTCCGCCACGAACTT
>JAGVTI010000216.1 GCA_019136935.1 Deltaproteobacteria bacterium | reverse complement strand
GCGTCTCCTTCCTGACCCCCGAGCGGACGGTCAAATGCCTGGCCGAGTTGTACCGCTACCGCTGCTGGTTGAATCGACAGGAGGATTGACCGGGTTGCGGCGGTCAATCCGGATTCACGTAAATTAGTACAACCACAGATAGAAAATCGTTGACAGCGGCGGCGGATCGTTGTTCCCTCCCAGCCGCCTGCACGGGGGGAAATTTTCCTTCCGGAAAAAAATCCTAATTACTGGGGCCGACATCGCCGGCCGTTGCAGCCATTTCCACCACCGCCGAATTTGTTCCGGTTTGCATGGCCCCCGTCTCAGAATGGAAGGCGATCCTTCCCCGATATGGTGGATCATTCCCGCTCTCATCCTTATAGACAGGGTCTACGATCCTCGTCCCGGGGTTGCCGGGGTAACGCCGTACGGGATCAATTGTGCAATGATTTCTTGACAATTACGGGCCTCTTCTGTATAAGCGCGCCACGCTAGGCAGAGGATTCGCCGGGATTGAAAACATATCCGCAACAGGGCTGCAGGGTGAGCCCTTTTTTATTTATGGAGCGGCGGCTCCCTCGGATATCAGGATTTCTCCCTGCGTCCGAAATGCCTGAATTCTTGATAAAATATGGATGGTTATGCTCCTTTGGCATGACCTGCCGGAAATGGATGCCGGATCAGCGAGACTGTGTCGCGATACCCAATTTACATTCGAGGTCATTCCGGGCGAAAAGAAGAGACTCTTCGGCTGACGCCTCAGAATGACATGACGACACAATCTCCAGCGTCCGGTGTGACAAACACCCTGGAGTTGAATCGGATCGCCGGTAAAGTGCGGTTCAAAAGTTTGATCCATGAGTAATGAAAAAGAGATACAGCGGCGGCGCACCTTTGCCATCATCAGCCATCCCGACGCGGGGAAAACGACGTTAACGGAAAAACTCCTGCTGTACGGCGGGGCCATCCAGATGGCCGGGGCCGTCAAGGCACGGAAGGCCACCCGCCATACGACAAGCGACTGGATGTCCATGGAACAGCAAAGGGGCATTTCCGTCAGCACCTCCGTCATGAACTTCAGCTACCGGGATTACGAGATCAACCTCCTCGACACGCCGGGTCACGAAGATTTCTCCGAGGACACCTATCGCGTCCTGACCGCCGTCGACAGCGCCCTCATGGTCATCGACAGCGGCAAGGGCGTCGAATCACGGACCAAGAACCTGATGGAGGTGTGCCGCATGCGGAACACCCCCATCATCACGTTCATCAACAAGCTGGACCGGGCCGGTCTCGAACCGTTGACCATCCTGTCGGACATCGAGGATTCACTCCAGATCGAATGCGTTCCCATGACCTGGCCCATCGGGATGGGGAAGCTCTTCAAGGGGACGTACGATCTCTACCGGAAGGAACTCCACCTGTTTTCCCAGACCCATCACGGCAAAATTCAGGAAGGGATCGTCATCCACGATCTCGGCGACGCCCGGTTGGACGGGCTGCTCGGCAGCCAGGCCAATGAACTGCGAAACGACGTGGAACTCCTGGAGGCGGCGGCGAACCCCTTCGACCACCGGGAATACCTGAAAGGAAACCAGACTCCCGTCTTTTTCGGCAGTGCCATCAACAATTTCGGTGTCCGGGAATTGCTGAACACCTTTGTCGAACTGGCCCCCGCCCCTTCACCCCGCCAGGCCACCACCCGCATGGTGAACCCCGCGGAAGAGGAGTTTTCCGGGTTCGTCTTTAAGATTCAGGCCAACATGGACCCGGCCCACCGGGACCGGATCGCCTTTTTCCGGATCTGCTCCGGTAAATTCACCCCCGGCATCCGGGTTCGCCATCACCGCCTGGGCAAGGATATCCAGATCAACCAGGCCACGATGTTCATGGCCCAGGATCGCAGCCACGTTGAGGAAGCGTTTCCCGGCGACATCATCGGCATTCATAATCACGGGACGATCAAGATCGGCGACACGTTTACGGAAAAAGAAACCTTCCGCTTCACGGGGATTCCGAATTTCGCCCCCGAACATTTCCGCCGGGTCAGGCTGCGCGATCCACTCCGGTCGAAGCAGTTGGAGAAGGGGCTGACACAACTCGCCGAGGAAGGGGCCGTCCAGCTCTTCAAACCGCTGGGGCACAGCGACTTTATCCTCGGGGCCGTCGGCATCCTGCAGTTCGACGTGATCCTCTCCCGCTTGAGAAACGAGTACCATGTCGATTGTATCTGCGAGGCGATCGATTACACGACAGTTCGCTGGATCCACTGTGATGACAAGGCCGCCCTGAAGGAGTTCGAAAAGGCCGCGCGTTCTTACCTCGCCTACGATGCGGAGGGAAACCTGGCCTACCTGGCCCCCAATGAATGGCGTCTCCAGGACACGATCAAGCAGTGGCCCGCAATTTCCTTCCAGAAGACCATCGAACACAACTACGGCAGTTGACGCGCTGCGTTCTTCTTTCGCACGACCATCGTTGTTTCCCATCGGCTCGCTTTTCGCCGGGCTCAGCCCCGAACCGGCGTCGCCCGGCTCAAGTGTGATTTCGGAAACACTTGATGTTGCAGACAATTCATTTACCCTGCTATAAGTTACCGTCATTGCCGACCTCCTTTATTGGTCAATCATGTCTGCGTCGGTTCCCGGTTCTAAAACAAACGTCTTTTTCAAGGCCCCTTCAAGTCGGGGGGAAAGGAATAAGGGAAATGAATGCCGAGCCAGCTTTTTAAAAATGTCAGCATCGAATCCATACGCGGTCTTTTGGACGCCTGTACGGTCAGAACCGCGGAGCAGGGGGAGATTCTGATCCGGCCGGGCCAGTCGAACCAGACGGTCTATTGCCTCCTCGACGGCTCCTTAAGAATTCATAACGATTCATTGGACAGTATCCCCGACGCAATTCTGGGACCGGGGGAAAATGTCGGAGAGATGTCGGTTATCGATCAGGAACCGGCCACATCCTACGTCGTCGCCAATGAACCGAGCCGTTTTTTATGCATCGAAGAAGATATCCTCTGGTCCCTGGTACACGCATCCCATGCCGCGGCCTGTAATCTCCTGTTCAGTATGACCCGGCGCCTTCGCCGCACCGATGCCCCCCGGGACGAAGACAGCCGGGTCGCACTGGAAGCCTATCATTACGGAAGCATCGACGCCCTGACAGGACTCCGCAACCGCTACTGGCTGGAACGCACCCTGGGACGCCAGATGCATCGGGCCCGCATCGACAGCACCCCTTTGTCCCTGATCCTGATCGGCATCGACCATTTCAGGCAGTTTAACGAAAAATACGGCACCGCTTACGGAAACCGCGTCCTGTATTCCCTGGCACACACCATCAGCGATCATCTCCGTCCCACGGAAGTGGTCGCCCGCTACAGCGACAACCATTTTCTCGTCCTTCTGCCGGACAAGGACGAGGAGGCGGCGAGCTCCGTTGCCGGCAGGCTCAAAAGGGAAATCATGGACGCCGTGCCCATCATGCCCGATGGAAGACGCAAACCCCACCCTGCCGTATCCATGGGAATCGCGGAGATGGCCGCCGAGGATACGACCAAAACCCTTTTCCAGACGGTCGAAGCCGCTCTTTACCGGACCAGGGACGCGGCGGAATACGACGTAACCGGCTGAACCGCTCATTAAAACCGGATTCCATCCTTTTCTTTCCCCGAGATATGCCGGGCTGCCCGGTATCGTCCGGATCTTTACCTTGACATCCCCCGGACCCCTGTTGTATGCCCATACATCCCGATTCATTCAGAAAATGTTCCCCGTTTTCGTCCCCTGAGAGGGAAACAGGAACGTTGGAAATGATCGTTACAATGAGATCAACATGACGTTGAAATGCGAAAGGGAGCTCGGAGCATGAAGAACCGCTATCTGGAAACGGAAAAGGCCGTGGGAAAAGTCCTCTGTCATGACATGACCCAAATTGTGAAAGGGGAGTATAAGGGGCCTCGCTTCAAAAAGGGGCACGTGATCCGGGAAGAGGATGTACCCGTCCTGCTCAGTATGGGTAAGCACCATATCTCCCTGTTGGAACTCGAACCGGACGAGCTCCACGAGGAAGAAGCGGGACTGCGGATCGCCAAGGCTGTCCGGGGAGCCGGCCTCGTTATAAAAGGTCCGTCCGAGGGCCGCTTTGACCTCTTTGCGGAACAGGCGGGGGTCTTGAAGATTGATGCGCGAACCCTGCTCAGAATCAATCGCATACCGCAAATCGCGGTGGTCACGCTTCATAACCACACGCCGGTCAAGGAAGGAGAAAGAGTGGCCGGCGCGAAAGTCGTCCCCCTGGTGATCAAGGAAAAATTCGTCAATCGTGTTGAACGGCACGCAGAAAAGGCTTTTCCCGTCATTTCGATCGCCCCTTTCAAGAAAGTCAAAGTCGGCGGCGTCATCACGGGACGCGAAGTCTGCGAGGAGCGGATCGCGGACGGATTCGGCCCGGTCCTCCGGGATAAGGCCGCCGCTTTCGGCCTGGAGGAACCGGCGTTGACCTATGTTGGCGATGAAAAGAAAAAAATTTGCCGCGCCATCCTGGATCACCTGGAAAACGGCTGCGAACTCATACTCGTTACGGGCGGAATGTCCGTGGATCCCGATGATGTCACGCCGGCGGGAATCCGGATGACGGGAGCAAAAATCATCCGTTACGGCGCTCCCGTTATGCCCGGCGTCATGTTCCTGATGGCTTACAAGGGAAGTATTCCGATCATCGGAGTTCCCGGTTGCGCCATGTATGCCGACACAACCATCCTGGATCTTTTGCTGCCGAGGCTCCTGGCGGGGGAAAAAATTTCCGCTGACGAAATTGTCCGTTTCGGTCATGGCGGACTATGCCGAAGCTGCGCCGAATGCGTTTATCCCAATTGCGCCCTGGGAAAAGGCTGAAGACCGTGTCCCCCACCCTACCCCACCTGGCCCTTACCCCTCGTCTGCCCCTGACCGGCAGGGGAGTCGTGACGGTTTATGGCGCCGGGGGGAAAACTTCCTTCATGGAAAGGCTTGCCCGGGAACTCGCGGGCAGCGGAAAAAGGGTGATCCAGACGACGACGACCAAGATCTTTCTGCCCGAGACCCCGCACGCCGTCATCGGCGAGGATTTGAAAACCGTTGCCGAAAACCTGGAAAGCGAACTCGGCCGGATGCCGGTGGTTGTCCTGGGAGCAACGCTTCTGCCGGACAACAAGCTGTCCGGCATCGATCCGGCATGGCCCGGCGCCCTGCTGGAAAGGCGGATCGCGGATTATGTGATTGTCGAGGCCGACGGTTCGGCCCACAAGCCGATCAAGGGCTATGCCTCCTACGAACCGGTTTTCCCCAGCCGCTCCGATGTCCTGGTCCCCGTTTTGGGAGTCGAGGCCATCGGAAACCCCGTGGACCCCGGCCACGTCCACCGGGCTGAAGCGTTCTGCAAACTGACGGGAGCCAGGCCGGGCGCCCCCATCGATGTTTCCCATTTCCTGACCATTGCCCGTCACATGATCGACCTCGGCCGGCAAAGCACCCCCGGCGCGGCCATCGTTCCGC
>JAGVTI010000016.1 GCA_019136935.1 Deltaproteobacteria bacterium | reverse complement strand
ATGAGCGCCCATGATCTAAGGTGCATCCGCGCCGAAAAATCCCGGTGAAAAGAGGTTCTTCACTTTGCTCAGGCTGACCACTGGGATGGAAAGTTGCCTTCAGGATGACAAAAAGATCGGATTCCGATTGGCATGACTGTTTTGTTCCTTGCGCCCTAAACAGCGGAATAGACAATTTTACTGGCATGAGTGAAATCATAGCTGCCCAGTTTTCCGACTCTCCTCTGGAAATCCGACGAATTCAGGACCTCCATGAAGGCCTGCAAGCTTTTCTCGAAAAAAGTTTCCCTTGTCAGGACCATGTCGAAACATTCCCTGGTAATCGGGATAAAGGGCAGCCCCAGGATGTGGGAGACGGCCATGGTGGCGATACCGACGTCGGCTTCCCCTGAAACGATGGCCAGCCCCACTTCGTAGTGGGTGTAGACATGGCGGTCATAACCCAGGATCGCATCTTTGGGGAGGCCTCGCTTTTCCAGGTGGTAATCCAGGAGGACCCGGGTACCGGAACCGGGCTGACGGTTGATCAGCCGGATGGGAGGATTTAACAGATCTTCAAAGCCCTTGATATGGAGCGGATTTCCCGGCGCGGTCAGGAACCCCAGTTCTCGATGAAAGAGGTTCACGACGACGGGTTTTACGTCAGCAAGGTGGGTTGAGACGTAGGGGATGTTGTATTCCCCGCTTGCGGGGTCGAGCAGGTGCGTCCAGGCGAGATCGGTATAACCGGCGAGCAGGGCGGACAGGCCCGCCTGGCTTCCGGTGTTTGCGGAAAAAATGTAGAATTCCGGATGGGTGCTGCGAAGGCAACTCTGAAGCACGTCCAGAACGGGATCGTTGCTGCCGGCCGCGAGCAGGGCACCGACGATCTTCTTCCCCTTTGCCTTGGCCTCCTTGAGCCCCGTCTTCGCATTCGATTCAATCCAGTCGTCGATGATTCTTTTTGGAAACAACCATTTCCCCGTTATTTTCGTGCCGGGGATACGTCCCGCCTTGATCAGGGCGTAAACCTGTTTTTCGTGGATATCGAGGTAACGGGCCACCTCCTGTGTGTTCATCATCTCTTCAGACACGGCCGATTCCTTTCCTGGAAGAATTGATAAAAAAGAAATCTAGTGAAAACGAAAAGATTAATCAAGGTCAAAGAACGACTCAAGAGGACTTTTTATGACCATAATCGACCTTTCATTCCGTGTAACCGGCATAATACGGTCCTGCTTGTAAAGGCAAGTCTTGCAATTGACGGTCTGTTTCTTTACTATTGACCGAATCGCTTGATCCGATAAACCCGTAGACGGAGGTAATCTCATGTCGGTACAGTTATCGGCTGTTTCTCTCGGAGAAACGGCGCCTTCCTGGGAAAGGACGTTGGAAGACATCCGGAACAAGAAGATCGCGGAACGGATCTGGAAGAAGGACTACACGGTCTGGAAGCCCTATCCGGAGGAAATCGTCAATCGCCTCGGCTGGTTGAAATGTTACGAAGATTTCAGGGATCAGTGGCCTGGGGTCGAGGATTTTGTTGCCGGTGTCCGTGGAAACGGGTACGAACAAGCCCTGCTCCTCGGTATGGGCGGGTCCAGCCTGGCTCCGGAAATTTTCCGCCGGATCCTGGGTGTGAGGGAAGGTCATCTCGATCTTTCCGTGTGCGACACCACCGCCCCCCGAACGATCGCCTCCCTGGCCGGCCGCTTGGATGTCGATAAAACCCTCTTCATCGTGTCGACAAAATCAGGGGGTACCGTGGAAACCCTCTCCGCCATGAAATATTTCTTTCAGCAGGCGTGCAGGAAAATGGAGGTGTCCGAGGCGGGGCGCCATTTTCTGGCCATTACGGATCCCGGAAGTAAACTGGCCGAAGTGGCGGAGACCTACCGGTTTCGCCACGTTTTTTACGGCGATCCCGACATCGGCGGCCGTTATTCCGCCCTGTCCGTCTTCGGTCTGGTACCGGCGGCCCTGATCGGCGCCGATATCAAGGCGCTGTTGAAATGGACATCGGACCGCCATCCCGACGCCGTCACGATGGGGATGGAGCTGGGGGCGATGCTGGGTGCGGCGGCTGTAGCGGGGCGTAACAAGGCGACGTTCGTTCTTTCCCGGTCCCTTGCTCCTTTTGGGGAGTGGGTGGAACAGTTGATCGCCGAAAGCACGGGGAAAGAAGGGAAAGGGATTCTTCCCGTGGTCGGCGAATCCGTCGGGGTGCCTGCGGTATACGGAACGGACCGTTTTTTCGTTCGTATCGGTCTCAGAAGTGAAAACGGTGATGAACCGGGCCTTGGATTCCTGAAAGAGGCGGAGCATCCCGTTGCGGAGCTTGTCCTCGATCAGGTCTATGATCTGGCGGAGCTGCTCTATATCTGGGAGATGGCCGTGGCCGTTGCGGGGCATGTTCTTGCCGTCAATCCCTTCGATCAACCCGATGTAGAGGCGTCCAAGCAGTTTACCCGCCAGGTGATCGAGCAGCTCCGGGACAGGGGGGCTGAAACGGAGGAGATTCCCCTGGCTGTGGACCGGAACATGGCGGTTTACGGCCATGGTAAAAGTGCGTCCACTCCGGGGCATGTTTTCGCCGATTTTCTTGATTCGGCCGTTGCGGGGTCTTATCTCGCCCTTCAGGTCTACCTGGCGGAAGAGCCGTCTCTGACCGGGCTTCTGGAGGAATTGCGCCTGATTGTCCGGGATCGCCGGCGCATTGCCACTACCGTTGGCTACGGTCCCCGGTTTCTCCACTCCACAGGTCAACTCCATAAGGGAGATGACGGGGCGGGGCTCTTTGTCCAGTTTACGGCGGCTAACCCGGGGGATATCCCCATCCCCGACGAGATGCGACGAGATGACGGGTCAAAAGTCGTCCCTGACTTTCGGTTCCCTCCAGATCGCCCAGGCCCGGGGAGATGCCAAGGCCCTGGAAAGCAGAGGACGCCGGGTTCTCCGCTATCATTTTACCCGGGATATGGATGCCGGAATCAGACATTTAATCGAATCCTTGAAAGGGTGACGACACGGAGCATGAAAGAACAGCAAAAGAATCGTTTGAGCGGCGAGAAGAGTCCTTATCTCCTGCAGCACGCCGATAATCCCGTCAACTGGTATCCCTGGGACGAGGAGGCCTTTTCCCTGGCGAAGAGGGAAAACAAGCCGGTTTTTCTGTCCATCGGGTATTCAACCTGTCACTGGTGTCATGTCATGGCCCATGAATCCTTCGAGGACGAGGATGTAGCCGCTCTGCTGAATGACACCTTCGTCTGCATCAAGGTGGACCGGGAGGAACGGCCCGATATCGACAAGGTCTACATGGCCGTCTGCCAGATGCTGACCGGCCAGGGTGGGTGGCCCCTGACGATTTTTCTGACGCCGGAGAAAGAGCCTTTTTTTGCGGCCACGTACATTCCGAAAACGAGCCGTCCCGGCAGTTTCGGCCTGCTGGACCTCCTCTCCCGGATTTCCACGGCCTGGAAAACGAACGACGGTCGTTTCCGCCAATCCGCGTCGGAGATCCGTTCCGCCTTGGAACATATCTGGAGCGAGTCCCCCGCAGGAGAGCTTCCCCATGATATCCAGGACCAGGCCTTCACCCATCTTCTGGGGCAATTCGATGAGCTGTTCGGCGGATTCGGCACGGCGCCCAAGTTTCCCATGCCCCACCAGCTCGTTTTTCTTCTCCGTTACGGCACCGGGAGAGGGAATCCAAAAGGGATCCGGATGGTGGAAAAAACCCTCCTGTCCATGGCTGCAGGCGGCATCCACGACCAGCTCGGAGGCGGCTTCCATCGTTACAGCACGGATCCCCGGTGGCTGGTTCCCCATTTTGAAAAGATGCTTTACGACCAGGCTCTTCTGGCCCTTGCTTACACGGAGGCTTTTCAGGTGACGGGGAACCCTGCATTCCGGCAGGTTTCGGAAAAGATTTTTGCCTACGTTCTACGGGAGATGGCCTCGCCCGGAGGCGGCTTCTATTCCGCCGAAGACGCCGACAGCGAAGGAGAGGAAGGAAAATTCTACCTCTGGAGCCGGCAGGAACTGGAGGAAGTCCTCTCTCCGGGCGAGATGACCCTGATCGACCATTACTATGCCGTCGAACCCCAGGGGAACTACACCGATGAGCAGAAAGGCGGCTATACGGGCCGAAATATTCTCCACCGTCAGCACAGTCTTGCCGACATATCGAAAAAATTGAAAATACCGGAAGAGGAATTGCAGAAGCGGGCCGATGAAGCGGCGGGCATTCTTTTCCGGCGCCGGGAAACGCGTATCCGTCCCCGCAAGGACGACAAGGTGACCACGGACTGGAACGGTCTCATGATCGCCGCGCTGGCCAGGGGAAGCCGTATCTATCGAAACGGGACCTACCTGTCCGCGGCGTCTGCGGCAGCCCGGTTCATCCTGAAGCACCTCCGGCGGCAAGACGGAAGGCTCCTGCATCGCTGGC
>JAGVTI010000092.1 GCA_019136935.1 Deltaproteobacteria bacterium | reverse complement strand
ACGGGGAGAAAGGTGACGGTACCGGACCGTATACGGAAGATATACGCCACCTCACCGCCGGTGACCTACATGATTTACGCCCTCGATCAGGCACTACTGGCGGGATTGAACGCACCCCTTAAAGAGCAGGAAAAGAAATTCCTGCCCCAAAGACTCCATTCCCTTCCCGTTCTGGGCGGATATTTCGGCCAGGGGCAGGTTGCCAATATCGAGATGATCATGAAAGTGAAGCCGGATGTCGTCATCATGTGGATGTCCCAGGATACGGCGGTCAACAGGAAGATGGAGACGGACATGAAGAATCTGGGGATTCCCCTCGTTTATATGGAGGGTGACCGGGTCGAGGAATACGGCAGGGGACTGAAGTTCCTGGGTCGCCTCACGAACCGGGAAGAGCGGGCGAAAAAGCTGGCCGCTTACGGAGAGAACGTCCTGAAGGAGGTGGCAGCGGTTACCAGGGCGATTCCCCCGGGAAAGAGGGTGTCCGTTTACTATGCCGAGGGTCCGGACGGCCTTTATACCGAGTGTCATACTTCCCGGCATGCCGAACTGATCAATCTGGTCGGGGCGGAAAACGTCCATCGGTGCCGGACGAAATCGAGTTTCGGCATGGAAAAAATTTCCCTGGAAAAGGTTCTCCTCCATAATCCCGAGGTCATTTTTATCCAGGAAAGGGATTTCTACAACCGTATCAAGACGGATCCCCGGTGGCGGCGGGTCCGGGCGGTCAGAAACGGCAGGGTATTCATCATTCCCAAGGCGCCCTTCAACTGGTTTGACCGGCCGCCGTCCTACATGCGCTATCTGGGCGTAAAATGGGTGATGAACTGTCTTTATCCCCATCTCTATCACGTCGACATGATAGTGGAAATGAAGGCTTTTTACCGGCTCTTCCTGGGCATCGAATTGACGGATGAACAATGCCGGAATGTTTTGTCGGGGTAAAATCTTCTCCATGCGCAGCTTAATCCCCTCCCGCGAGGGGCTGTGTCGTAATCCCCGATTGAGGTTTGAGGTCATTCTGAGCCGTCAGGCGAAGAATCTCGTTTTTTAACATCCTGTTATGATTAGATTCTTCACTTCATTCAGAATGACCTCAAACGTCAAGCGGGTATTACGACACAGTCTCTCAAGGGTGAGGGAATAAGGATGGAAAAGATTTCTCCCTCCGGTCGAAATGACAAAAAGTTTGCCGATGTCATTCTGAGGAGCGTAAGCGACGAAGAATCTCAGGTTAAATCAGATCCTTCGCTTAAAAAGTGTCCCCTCCCTGGCCCTCTCCCGTCAAGGATGAGGGGACGGCACAGTAATAATCGAGCAACCACGGAAAGGCTGAAATAAATGGAATTCTTCATTCAACTTTTGATCAACGGGATCAGCATCGGGTTTCTCTACGGCCTGTCGGCGATGGGATTCGTCATGATATTCAAGTCGTCGAGCGTCCTGAACTTCGCTCACGGGGAACTCCTGGCCATGGGGGCCTTCATCTTCCTGACGCTCGTGACCTGGGCGAACCTCCCCATCTGGCTGGCTTTCCTGGTGACCCTCTTCGGCTGCTTCATTCTCGGTTTCGTCGTGGAAAGGCTCTTCCTCAGGCCGCTCATCGGCGAACCCCTGATTTTCGTGATCATGCTCACCGTCGGGCTGTCCAGCATGCTCAAGGGCCTCATGCTGCTCTTCTGGGGCGGCAACCTCCGGACCTACCCGGATTTTCTCCCCCAGTGGCTGGGACTGGCCTTCGGTTACGTGACGGTTCCCCCCGTTTACGTCACGGCCCTTATCATCGGGGTTGTTTTTCTCGCCCTGTTCGGCCTGTTCTTCAAATATTCGTCCCAGGGCATCTACATGCGTTCCGTGGCGGACAATCAGAAGGCGGCCCTGTCCCTGGGCGTCCACGTCCGCAAGGTCTTCGCCCTTTCCTGGGGGATTGCGGCGCTCGTCGCCGGGATGAGCGGGATCGTTCTCGGCATCATCAACGGGATCAATGTCCACGACCTGAGCGCCGTGGGCCTCAAGGTCTTTCCGGTCGTCATCCTCGGCGGGCTGGACAGCATCGCCGGCGCCGTCATCGGCGGGATCATCATCGGCCTTCTGGAAACGTTCACGGGAGGGTATCTGTCCCCGTCGCTCCGTGACGTGGTGCCCTACATCGTTTTAGTCTTCATTCTCCTGGTCAAGCCCTACGGCCTGTTCGGCCTGGTGGAAATCGAGAGGGTATAGCATGAAATCGTTTCGCTTCCACCCCTGCGGGAACTTCAAGGACCGCTACGAAGAGGAACTGACGGTTTTCGAGACGGATTTCGGACGCCTGTGGGCCCTGATCGGGCTTTTGGTCCTGCTGTGTGTCGCTCCTTTCGTCCTCAGCCGTTACCTGCTGTACATCGTGAACACGATCGGGATCATGTCCATGGCCGCCATCGGCCTCAATATCCTGATCGGCTACACCGGCCAGATATCCCTCGGCCACGGTGCGTTCGTCGGCGTCGGCGCTTATGCCGCGGCTATCCTGGCCACCCGCTGGAACCTGCCCATTCTGGCGGCGCTTCCCGCCGCGGGCTTCATCACCGCCCTGCTGGGCATGGTGTTCGGCATTCCGTCGATCCGCCTCAAGGGGTTGTATCTGACCATCGCCACGATCGCGGGCCAGTTCATCATCGAATACGTCCTCGTTCACTGGGAGAGCCTGACCATGGGCACCATGGGGATCACCTTGCCGGCGCCTTCCTTCTTCGGCCTGGAGATCACCGGTGACAGGGGATTTTTCTACCTCATCTTCACCACTTTGATCTTCATGGTCTTTCTCGCGGTCAATCTCATGAGATCCAAGTACGGCC
>JAGVTI010000275.1 GCA_019136935.1 Deltaproteobacteria bacterium | reverse complement strand
AAATGATGATCGAGCCGTCCTTGCGATAGTTGCGGTTTATGTGGAGGCTGCTGATATGGTGTGATGCAATCATGTCGGCGCTCAACTCGGCGACACGTTGCACATCGTCTTCGTGAACCCATCTTAACTGGTCGATCCTTTTGCCCATCACCTCTTCGACATTCCAGCCGAATATTTTCTCGGTTTGCTTTGACCAATAGGTAATCTGGAAGTTCCTGTTGAACTCCACAACTCCCAGAGGGGTATTCTCCATGTGAAAATTAAGCCGCTGTAATACTTCTCTCAGCTTGTTTTCAGCCTGTTTTCCTTTTATTGATTCTTCTTCGAGCAGCCTGATTCTTTTTTCCAGGTCTTCGTAGGTTGGTTTTTTTGCCATTTGGAAGGGACGCTCCTGTTATTTGCTGAACAAACTTCACGATGATCGATGGTGCAGATTGCTGAACGAATCCACTTTGCTCCTTGTTCTTAGCCGGCACCCTTTTCCCCTTTTGAGGGGAGCGGTCAGGTGTGATAGCGCTTCAACAGCTTTTCCACGTCTTTTTGCCCGGCGTGGAGAGGAAACAGGTTCCGGATTTCCCGTGTCGGCCGGTTTGAATCCCGGTACAGAATGCCGATGGCGATTCTGTCCGGCCAGGACTCGGCGGTCTGGATCGCCTCGAAACGGTCCGCGGCGGGCTCGATCTGATAAACCCGGTCGGCGTACCACTGGTAGGTGTTGATCTTGTTGAAGGTCACACAGGGCTGGAGAATATCGATTACCGCCGTTCCCTCGAAGCGGATCGCCTCCTTGATGAGATCCTTCAGGTGGTCCTTTTCCCGGGCGAAGCCACGGGCCACGAAAGGCGCTCCCATGGCAATGGCCAGGGTCAGCGGATGGAGGGGTTCGTTGGGATTTCCCAGCGGATCCAGCGGGTTTCTGACCCCCCGGTCCGTTGTGGGGGAACTCTGTCCCTTGGTCAGGCCGTAGACCTGGTTGTTGGTGATGAGGATCGTGATGTCGAGGTTCTTCCGGATCGTATGGAGAAAGTGGTTTCCCCCCTCCCCGTACATGCAGCCGTCACCGGAGACGGCGATTACCACGAGCTCCGGCCTGGCCAGCTTGATCCCCACGGCGAGCGGCAAGGAGCGCCCGTGGAGGCCGTTGAAGTAATTCGTGTTCAGGTACTGGGGCATTTTCGCTCCCTGGCCGATGCCCGAGGTCAGGACGATCTGCTGCGGTGGGATGGCCAGATCGGACAGGGCTTCCTCCAGGGCGCCGCGGATGGCGAAATTTCCGCAGCCGGGACACCAGGCGATGTCGTAGGGCGTGTTCGTCATGGCTTGACCTCCATGATTTTCAGGAGACGATCACGGATTTCATCCGCCGTGAAGCATTCCCCGTTGTATTTGAGAATTTTATGATCGATATCCAAACCGATTTCCCGTTTCAAAAGGCCTGTGAACTGGCCGGTGGCGTTGTTTTCGAGGCAGACGAGTTTTCTCTTGCCCAGGTTCCATTCGGAGGTCATCCCGGGGAAAAGCGGATAGACTTGGGAGAAGTGCAGGGCGCCCAGGGAGAGGCCCTTCTTGTTGATGGTCCGGACGGCCTCTTCGACGATCTGCCGGTTCGATCCCCAGGAGAGGATCATCCATTCGGCGGCCGGATCTCCATAAAAAGTTGGTTTCCGGAAAAGGGATTCCATGTGTTTCAGTTTTTTCATCCGCTTGTCGACCATTTGAATGCGCAGGTCGAGGTCTTCGGTGATGCGGCCGTCCTCGTCGTGTTCATCCGAGTCGACCCGGACGAGGGCCTGACCGATTCCCGGGTAGGTGAGAGGCGAAAGGCCGTCCTCGGTCAGGGCGTAACGCCGGTAGGTTTCGTCATACGGCTGACCGTTCCGCCGGCGGATCGAAAGAGGCAACTCATGCTCCACGGTCTGGATCGAGTCGGCCAGGTACTGGTCGGTGAGGATCAGAACGGGACACTGGAGCGCGTCGGCCAGGTCGAAGGCGTCCCGGGCGATTTCGATGGCTTCCGTAATGGTGCCCGGGGCGAAGATGATCCGGGAGAATTCACCGTGACCGGCGTGAACCAGGAGATTGAGATCTCCCTGCTCGGTTCTGGTGGGCAGTCCCGTGGACGGGCCCGGCCTTTGGGCCAGCATGACGACCAGGGGTGTTTCCGTTATTCCCGCCAGGGAAAGACCTTCCGTCATGAGGTCGAATCCGCCGCCGGAGGATGCCGTCATGGAGCGGAGACCGGCATAGGAGGCGCCCAAGGCCATGTTGACGGCGGCGATTTCGTCTTCCGCCTGCTCGAAGTGGACGGGAAGGTCCCCCGCGGCATTGGCGAAGTAGTTCATGATGGAGGTGGCGGGGGTCATGGGATAGGCGGCCATGAACCGGCAACCGCCTAAAATGGCTCCCAGTCCCAGGGCCTGGTTTCCGTCGAAGCGGAGGAATTTTTCAGCCGCGGGCTGAAGGGGGAATTTGCCGGCCAGGTGTTTTTCCCCGGCATAGCGGTATCCCTCCCGGATCATCGCCAGCCTGTCTTCGTTCATGACGGCGTCCGGGAGTGTTTCCGGATTGCAGCCGATGACGGCCAGCACGCAACCCATGAGGAGGACATTTACCGCGAAACTTCCGGTGAATTTCTCTTTTGCGCCTTCCCCGATTCTGCGGATTTCTTCCTTGTCGATCAGGATACCCTCCGGGGAGAGGGCCGGCCGGTGCCTGCGGACCGATTCCTCATCGAAGGCGACGAGCATTTGCCATGCGTTTCCACCCAGGGCGTGAACCGGTTCGTCGGAAATCCGGATCATGTGGAAGTTGTGTCCTCCCCGGATCCGGGACATGTAGTTTTT
>JAGVTI010000330.1 GCA_019136935.1 Deltaproteobacteria bacterium | reverse complement strand
TGACAATGTCCTGCTGATCGGTTCCGTCAGTTCTTTGAGGCCGGAGGAGAATCACCTGATCCTCCCCATAGCGCCGGGCTGGGACGCCCCGCCGGAAGAACTCCGCGAAATTGCCGGTGAACTCGGTTTTGACAGGTTTTACTTCGTTCCCCAGGAATACGTGATGCGTCACGGTCTCCTGAACTCCTCTCCCTGCTTTGAATGCACGGAGCAGCGGGAATATCACGACTACATTTACAAAACGGAAAATTTGATCCTCCTGAAAGGGAACCGTTACGCGAACAAGCGGAACTGGATTACCCGTTTCCTGAACAAATACGGGGATCAATATACCCTGGAAAAGATCTCGAAAAACAATACCGGCGAATGCCTGGATTTCATCGAGGCCTGGTGCCGCTACTACGTCTGTACCATGCCGGAAAACGAAAGTCTGGCCTGCGAAAAACAGGCGGCCATCAACATGCTCAACCATATCGAGGACCTGGATGTCGAAGGCCTGCTGGTCCGCATCACGGGGATTGTCAGCGCTTTCGCCATCCGAACGCCCCTTACGGAGAACATGGCCAACCTGACCTTCGAGAAAGCCTTCCCCGACATGGTGGGTCTTTATCCCTTCCTCGACCGGGAATGCGCCCGCCTGCTCTTCGCGGATTACGAATTCATCAACAAGGAAAGCGACATGGGTCTGCCCGGCCTGATCCAGTCCAAGACATCCTATCATCCTGTCATGCGCCGGAAATCCTATTGCCTCAAGCTGAAAAACGGAAACCCCTTGCGCCCATGATGATTGAATACATCGGGATGGGGTTGAGGTAAAATTGGTTCGTCCCTGTTTTATTATCAGCAATATTCTGATATTGTACCGTGATTATTCCCGTATTGCCCTAACGATCAGTTGTTATTATTTTTTAGCTGAAATTCTTTGGAAGAGTGCCGGCAGGTCCTGTTTCTCCGACACCCAACACGAACAGGGAATGGCGCAGGAAGGAAGGGCATGACAACGCATCCGGAGGCACACGACTCTCATGGCGTTGCTTTTATGAAAACCTGAATCCGGCGCCACTCCAGTGACCCGGCTCACCAAAGTTGCCGGCCCGGCCGGCGATTTTGCCGATTTAATTGATTTTTCATTTCAAGACAGTATTTCATGGCAAAACATGGATGCCGCCAGGGAACGTTCCTTACAAAGCTGCACGATGAAAGGAAAGACAGATGTAACGGATATTGCACACGAATGAATTCCGGTGGACCAGACGAACGGAAAATCCATGGCGGTTCCGGGGATCGCAAACACGAGCAGAAGAAAAGGAGTCGAGCCATGTGTTCACAGACTTACGAAGCTTATCTGAAAGAGATGGCAAATCGCTGCGAAGTCGCTCTGGATGCCATGGGGGAATTGAGCTTTTCCGTATTGAATCTGGGGAGGCTGACACGGGGAAGCAAAAGATATCATCATTTCCATAGCAGAATTTTCCATTCCATTCATCTCTTTCTAATGCACACCGGGGCCTTATCCGCCATGCTGTGGCCCGAATCACCCGAGAACGATTATTACGTCCATTCAAAAAATACCGTTACAAGCAGGATAAAAAGGGGGTTGAGTCCCATCAGCAGAAACAATCTGAACAACAAGCAACTGCGATTCAATATCCGGAACCTTCTCGAACAAAAACAAAAAACGGGGGATCAAGAAGACTTCAGATACAATATCGTCAGCCCCTGCCTGTTTTTCCTGGACACTCCCCTCGCCAAGAAAATCTGCGCATATGATCCCATTACCAGGATCTTTTATTTTTACGGGGAGCCTTTCAAAATCGACGACCTGACGGTGGCTGTTTATAAGTTAAAGAACTGCATCCGCATGGAAATGGAGAAACGCAATACACCGTCGGCGATGTTCCATGAACTGCCGACGGAGGTTCACACCTGATGAAAGGAGGGAAGGTTTCCGTATCTAAAACGGAAAAAGCCGTTCGTTTCAAACGATGAACTGAATGAAAGGAGAGCCAGAGAAAAATGAAAATGCAGGAAATAAGGAAAATCGCGCGAGATTGGGATGTCGATACCAAGGTCGGTCGCAGCAAGGCGGCGGTTATTCGGGATATCCAGGTTCGGGAAGGCTTTTCACCCTGTTACGGAACGAAGGACATCTGCGACGAGAAGAGATGTCTCTGGAGAGAAGATTGCCTGAACGGCTGACATGAAAACCGCTCCGGCATCCGCAAACGCTTATCGGGACCACCCCGAATGCGGTTCGGAAGCGATCGGATGACCGGCTCTCAAGAAGGAGGTGTCTTATGTACCAGGCATTGGAGGATAAGCTGATTGAAATCACGGAAAGACATGCCGCCGAACTTTCCGAAATGTGGTGCAACGCGCTCAGGATGAACCCGAGGACACCCTCGTACCATGCCCAGGTCCAGGATTACTGTGTCACGCATGCCATGGAATTCTATAAAAATCTGAGGAAGATCTATTACAGCGAAAAACCTTATACGGAGGTCACGGAATTTTTCAGCCGCTATGCCGAACTGGCGTTCCAGAGCGGCATCCCATTGCAGGAAGCCATCTATGCACTCATCATGATGAGAAGGCAGATATGGCTTTACGCCGATATTCAGGCGATATTCGTAACCCCCATGGAACATCATCAGGCGGTAGCCAGTATCACCAAGACGATCAGAATCTTCGATCACGGCATTTACGCCGTCATCAAGAGATATGAGGAATTGAAAGCGGAAAAGACGTAAAAGATCGGTCAAAGCAGGTATTGAGCATCAGGAATCCGGCGGGCCATTCTCAGGCGGATTGCCGTGCCGGAAACGGCCGCGCATTCCCTTTCCATGACGCCC
>JAGVTI010000204.1 GCA_019136935.1 Deltaproteobacteria bacterium | reverse complement strand
TATGGACCTCAAACCCGAACCGTTCCCGAATAAGATCCGCCAAAATCTGCTGGGCGGTGTACTCACCGTGAATCAAAAAGACCTGCATTGCCTTGTTACCGAAATGACCGAGCCATTCCAGAAGCTGACTCTGGCCGGCGTGGGCGGAAAAGCCGTTGATCGTGAAGATTTTTGCCTTGACGGCGATGTCTTCGTTGAAGATCCGTACTTTTTCGGCGCCGTCCACAATCCTTCGTCCCGTCGTCCCTTGAGCCTGAAAACCCACGAATACAATGCTGGCCCCCTCCCGCCACAGATTATGACGGAGATGATGCTTGATCCGCCCCGCATCAGCCATGCCGCTGGCGGAAATGACCACGGCCGGCCCTTCCATGGCATTGATTTCCATGGACTCCTGGGTTGTTTGAGTGTAACGCAATTGGGGCAGCTTCAGGGGATCCTCACCGTTTTTGAGCAGGGTTTTCGATTCGTGGTCGAAATAGTCCCGGCAGCGGCGGAAAATTTCCGTCGCCTGGATAGCCAGGGGACTGTCCACGAAAACGGGTAGATCGCCGGGCAGCCGGCCGTCTTTTGCCAGCATGTACAAAGAGTAGATAATTTCCTGGGTTCTCCCGACGGCAAAGGACGGAATCACCACCTTTTGCCCTTTTGCATAGCTGTAAGCAATGGCTTCCGCCAGTTCGTCCAGACTGGCCTGTTCGTCTTTGTGATCGCGATTCCCATAGGTCGATTCCAAAAGCAGAAAATCCGCTTCCGTAATAATCGAAGGATCACTGATCAAAAGCTGGGCAGGCCTTCCCAGATCACCGGAAAAAACCAGCTTCATCGTTTTTCCGTCTTCTTCCAGCCACATTTCCACCAGTGAAGCCCCCAGCATATGACCGGCATCACGGAAATTGATCTTCAATCCCGGGAAAGGCTCGAAGGGACTTTCGTAAGGTCTGGTTTGAAACAGGGGAAAAGTTTTTTCCGCATCCGCCCGGGTGTACAAAGGCACGATCTGATCTGCACCGTGGCGCAGATACTTCTTGGTCTTCCAGAAGGCTTCCATTTCCTGGATGTGCGCACTGTCCAGCAGCATGATTTGAAGCAGCTCTTTGGTGGGAGGAGTCGTATAAATGGGCCCTCGGAAACCCTTCTGAACCATCCGTGGCAAAAGGCCGGAGTGATCGATGTGGGCATGGGTGATGATGAAAAATTCAACCGCCTCCGGCTCATAGAGGTCGACATCCCAATTCCTCTTGTCAATCTCCGCATTTCCCTGATGCATACCGCAATCGACGGCGAACCGATGTCCTCCCGCCTCCAGGATGAAACAGGATCCCGTGACCGTTCGCGTTGCACCCATAAACTTGATCTTCATTGAGATTCCCCCTTGTGGGCATGATATTCCTGTCGCTGTTTTCACAGCGTTTCTTACTCCATTTGACCGCAATATGCAACGCAACTCATCATGGAAATCCGATTTTCTCAATGAATGTGAGCATGTCCGGAGGAATATCTGCTTGACAAATTTAGAGGATTCCACCATCGTTGGCCATGGAATTCAGGTAAAATATTCAGATGATGATTTTCTTTCGGAGGAAATTACATGGCGATCAGTGAAAATCGAGGCATGGTTCTGTCTGCCGCTGTCGTGGGGATTTGTCTTCTCATCGGACTCGCCGCTGGGGGTTATTTCATCGGAAAGGGCTGTACCCGCTTCAAATCCGATTCACGCACGGTCACCGTGAAGGGACTGGTCGAAAAAGAGGTGAAAGCGGACAAGGCCGTCTGGCTGCTTAACTTCCGCAGGGCCGGCAACGATCTGAAAGAGGTCCATACCCAAATCAGCACCGACCGGGAGGCAACCGTCGTCTTTCTCAAGACACAGGGTTTCAAAGACGAGGAAATCGCCCGTCAACCAACCCGAACCATCGACAAGTTCGCCCGCGAGTACGGACAGGCCGATGAACGGTTCCGTTACTTCGTGACCGGTTCCTTGCTTGTCAAAACCCAAAACGTCGATTTGATCTCCCAGGCCCTGGGAGCAACGGAGGAACTGCTCCGGGCGGGCGTCGTTCTTGACGGCCAGCAGGACAGCGGAACGGCAAATCCACGCTACATCGTTACCTCTTTTAACGCCCTTCGGCCTCAGCTGCTTGCCGAAGCGACCCAAAACGCCCGGGCAACCGCCCGGCAGTTCGCCTCCGACTCGGGAGCGCAAGTCGGCCGGATTCGGTCTGCGAACCAGGGAATGATTCAAATTTTCGGTTCTGACGGGAATGACGAATCGGCACCCTACAGTCCGACCAGTACCCCCGTGAAAAAAATCCGGGTGGTCAGCACCTTCGAGTTTGAACTGGAATAAAGCAAGAACGGCTGCAAATTCCGAGAACGGCAATGCTTCCGGGATTTTCCAACCCATCCATGACTGTGCCATGGCAGCGTCACGCTGTGTCGTAATTCCAACGCGTGATCCCGATCATCCTTGTTATTACTTCGGCAATTGAATAACTCAATTCCCGTCATTCCGTCGAAAGGCGGAATCCAGAATGAATTTGACTGGATGCCGGATCGAGAGATTCTTCGGCTGACGCCTCAGAATGACATTACGACCAAGTCTCCGAATCCGGCGTGACGTTTTTAATATTTGCTTGCCGAAGTAATACGGTAACGACACTATAGAAGGGGGGCCTGTCAAGGGGATGGAGGGGGGCGTTTTGCCGGGTCAAAAAAAGGGCCCCTTTTTGAAGAGGGGCCCTTCGTGTTACAAGGGACTGAAAATCCCTTTCTTACATCTTACAGCCTACAGCTGGGAAGCATACTTCCCGTCAATGACCTCCCAAAGGGCGCCATGGGTGTCCTTCGGATGAACAAACGCATAGTAACGCTTCT
>JAGVTI010000156.1 GCA_019136935.1 Deltaproteobacteria bacterium | reverse complement strand
TTTTTTCCGTAATTTTACGGCGGATCCGGACTCCTTCTTCGACAGGGGCGAACCGATTCGATCCGCATGGAAAAGCAGAATTATCGATAAAGCAAAGGTTCAGATGGAGGGGCAATCCTTTTTCATAAAACGCTATAACTGCCTGGGTAAAATGTATCAATTGAAAAACCTCGCCAGAAAATCGAAGGCGTTGAAAGCCTGGCTGGCCGGCCGTCAATTGCTTCAGTCAGGAATTTCAACCCCGAATCCCGTCATTTGCATGGAGGAATACCGATTCGGCCTGCTGGAAAGATCCTATCTTTGCTGCGACTTTATCCAAGGCGCACGCAATTTGCTGGACTTATGGCCGGAGCTGGATCACGAGGAAAGAATGGGTCTGCTTGGTCTGGCCGGCATTGAAACGGGCAATCTGCATCGCCTAGGCTGTCTTCACGGAGATTTGAATTGGCGCAATGTTCTTGTGCGTGGAAAAGACGACGGGGGAAAAATTTTTTTGGTCGATCTGGATGGATGCCGTTTTTCAAGGCACCTTGGCGAGAAATCAGCCCGTCGGGATCTGAGGCACTTCTATCGCGATCTTGATCGCAATCACGCTTCCGCCGGTTATATCGATCATTTCACCGACAGTTGGTATAAAACCTTTCACCGGGGAACGGCTCCTCCGTGAAAATGACCCAACACCGCCTTTATTCCGGCAAAGCCAGGAAGATGCCCCGAACGCCGTTAGGCCGTGGAATAAAGGGCCTCGTCAATGCACGCTCTCTCCGGGTTGTTTACATTCCCCGGGATGGCATACACGATAGACCAGGACACGATTTTTGCGACCGTTATGGAACTGCATGATCGGGTCGCCGAGCCGTTCTTGGATATACGCAACCTGTTCAGGGTATTTTTCAGGACCATGTACCACGAGATAATGTTGCTTTTCGATGGAACCGCTGTCAAACAACTGCTTCACCCCCGGCCAATCAAGATTCTGATCGTTTTGAAACTCCCCCGCATAATATCGCAGCCTCATGGTGTCGTAGAACACACGCTCATGCTGTTTTTTGTTCGCATTCATCCACCGGACCGCCTTCACCTCATAACTGTCACCGGAATCGGCCGGCAATAGGGTTTTGACCAATTGCCCGGCCAGGAGAGAAATCACGATTAAGAACCCAATCCTCGCCGTTTTTTTAGCCGGATCCGTGAAGGACCGATAAAGACCGGCCAGCATGAATGCCGCGAACACCTGGACGGCAAAAGCCACCGGTGAAGTCATGCGGTCGGCGATAAGGAAGTTGTTCAAAAGAATGAAAACACAATTGGCGAACCCGATCAGCAAAAAGACAAGCAGGACGGGAAAAGCGGACAGCTCCTTGAAAATGCGCCGTTTTTCAAGGGAAGCGGTCAGGAGCAATGTCTGCCCCAACCCGGCGGTTCCCACAATCTTGAACAACAACGCCCAGGCAAGGGTCAACAAAAGTCCGGGCAGTGCATGTTCCTCCAGCCATTCTCCAAGCACCAGGGTGCCGTAAATTTGAGCCTTCTCCTTTAGAATCTGGTCCCCTTCGGAAAAAACTTTGACAATGATGTTGAACGGTTCAAACAGTCGGCCTAAGTCATCCGGCTTCAGCAACGGATTTATCAGAAAAATCCCCGCAAGAAGGATCGAACCGACCAGCAGGACGCTGTGCGCCCTTGCGAACATGCCCATCTTGACTTGCCAGGCATGGCGCGCCTGGAAAAAAAGCGCCGAGGGAAGGAATACCAGGAAAGCCAGGCCTTCAATGCGAAACAGCGCCGCCATCGATACCGAAACGCCCCAAGCCAGGGCATAAACGAATCGGTTCGTATTGTAGAAACGCATCAAGCTCCAGAGACTCCACAAAAGGAAGGCCCAGAAACCGTGTTCGCGCACGATCATGGGCACAATATCGCCCACCAGACAAGGCGAGGCCAGAAAAACCAGCAATCCGGCGGACATCACGTCACGCCTTCCGCCTGCTTCACGGAGAATCATCACGAACGCCGCCGAGCTCAGCGCGAAAAAGAGAATCGCCAATACGTGACCGACCGTCTGAAAGGGCAAACCGGTCAGGTTATGTCCGGCGGCCAGGACCAGGGAATAAAACGGCCAGTTGTACAGATCGATTCCCTGTGTCCACTTACCGTCTGCAAAAAACGATGCCGCTCTGATGTAAAGCGTTCCATCCTTGTTGATAACACCATGGGTGTTCCATACGCCCCAAGTGGCGACAATGACCCCCAAACCGGCCGCCAGCCAATGAAAACGCTTTTCCGTCCACAACGATTTTGTGAAATCAGGTATCGACACGTGCCCCCCACTCCCTGCCGGAGGACCTCCGGATTGTTATCGATGTCTCACCGACATGGTCTACCCACCCATGGACCGGGATGAAACGGACCCCTGCAAGCTCGCCGGCAGTAATTTCCCCCGAAGAACCTCGGAACCGGTTTGCCGGCCCGGATAAACCATGGGTGAACGATCGCGATCCGGACAGGATTTTCGCCCTATTCAGAATCCGCCAGGAGGAACCACAAGCCAAAGCCTCCACGAGAACATTCTGGCGGTGAAACGGACCCGATAGCGATCCTTCACGAGCATCAGATCGACACCATCCGGCATGGGATAAACCCATTCCCCCCCAATGAAATGATCGTAACCTCGTGGCCTTGCACCGACATCGCATCCTCCAGCGTCAGAACGACTTTTTCGGCGCCGCCACCTCCCAGACCGTCTATCAGAAAGAGGCTGGAAAGGCGTTTCATGGGAACGCTCCCCGATCCCCCCGCTCTCGCGAGTCTCGGCTCGAAAACACGGTGCTGAATTTTGCAGAAAACCCGATTCTTTTCAAGGGAAAAATGAGAGAGCGAATGGCC